>NZHF01000020.1 GCA_002691305.1 Gammaproteobacteria bacterium
CCCTCCTTTTTGAAATCTTTGTAAGAAAGATTCCTTTGCTTTTTTTGCAATTGATTGACTATGAAACCTCTCTACTATTTCTTCTGCTAATAAAAATTTTATGTCCCTTGGATTAGCGCCATCACTGACAGTGTGCTTTAGGTTTTTTATCTCTGATAAATCTTTCGAGCTCAAGAGTTCAAAATACTTCCACATTAAATCGTCTGAGACAGACATTAATTTGCCAAACATTTCATCACCAGAATCGTTTAATGCAACATAATTATTTGCAGATTTTGACATTTTCTTAACGCCATCCAAGCCTTCCAATAAAGGCAATGTAATGATTGTTTGTGGTTCTTGGCCATAAAGCTGTTGCAGATGCCTTCCAACTAAAAGATTGAACTTCTGATCTGTGCCTCCCATCTCAACATCACACTCTAAGGCAACTGAATCGTAACCTTGAACAAGTGGATATAAGAATTCATGGATCGATATTGGATTCTCAGATTTGAATCTTTTCTTGAAATCATCGCGCTCAAGCATTCTAGCCACGGTATATTTAGATGCGATCTCTATGAGTTCGGCACTTGTTATTTTATTCATCCAAGATGAATTGAATTCAATCCTGGTTTTGTCTTTATCAAGTATCTTAAAGATTTGATTCTTATAGGTGCTTGCATTTTCTTTTACCCGCTCTTGTGTCAGTACAGGTCTGGTTTCATTCACACCTGATGGATCTCCAATCATCCCTGTAAAGTCACCGATGAGAAAAATAACTTCATGACCAAATTTTTGGAATTGTCTCATCTTATTAATGATGACTGTATGGCCTAGATGAAGGTCTGGTGCGGTTGGATCAAAACCGACCTTAATCTTTAAGGGTTTATTTTTTTTAAACCTGTCAAGAAAGTCCTTCTCGACTAGGATTTCGTCAACTCCTCTTTTGATTTCTAGAATTTGTTCCTTGCTTGAACTCATGCATAAATATTATATAGATGATTAAATGAGTGGCATAGAAAACATTGATGCATTTAAAAACGATGAAAAATCATTTTATAGGGATAATGACTGGTACAAGTGTCGACGCAATAGATATTGCTGAACTTTTCATAAATAAAGAAGAGTGCAAACTTTTGAATGCTCAGAGTTTTCAATTTCCTGAGAAAATGAGAAATAAAATCTTAGAGATCTCTAGAAACAAAGCTGTCCATGATAATTTTCAAATTAGTTCATTGAGTGATGAGTTGGCATACATTTATGCTGAATCAATTGATGCCTTCATTTATGAGTCCAATATAGACAGAGAGTGCATTAATGCTGTAGGAATCCATGGGCAAACGATTTCACATAAACCGGATGAAATAAATCCAAGCAGTATTCAAATTGGAAATGGGGAAATTGTTGCAAAAGAAACCGGTTTGATCATTGTTAGTGATTTCAGAAGTGCTGATATTCTTGCTGGAGGCCAAGGTGCTCCATTGGCGCCATTGTTTCACAATCGGTTTTTTGGAAAAAAAGATACAACAAGAGCAGTTATAAATATTGGTGGTATAGCCAATATCAGTGTATTTGGAAGCAATCTAATGGGCTATGACATCGGTCCAGGGAATGTGTTGATGGACTCATGGAGCAGAGAAAAAATTTCAGTAGACTACGATGAAAATGGTCATTGGGCAGAAACGGGATGCTTGCATCAGAAATTATTTGATAACCTCATGAAAGAAGAATTCATCCGAAGGAATCCACCAAAAAGTTCTGGTACTGACTATTTCAATATTGATTGGATAAAAGAAAAATTAAGCCAAATAGACGATCATATTATTGATGCTGACATTCAAAGAACGCTGACCGAGTTCACCGCAGCTATCATTGCTGAAGCAATCAATAATGCGAATGACCTTAAACAAGTAGCAATTTCTGGGGGCGGATCAAAAAACAAACTTCTCATGGATCTGATAAAAAAGAATGTCTCTTCTGAAATTGTGACCACCGATTTTTGGGGCATGCATCCTGACTGGGTAGAGGCCGCAGGCTTTGCCTATCTTGCCTATCTTAGGATGAATGACATATCTGTAGATATGTCTACCATTACAGGATCTAAAGGGGGAATCAAATTAGGAAACATTCAAAGGCCTAATTGAAACTAAATGAATCTGTTGTAAAGCTCAATCGATTGCGAATACATGTCTTCAAAATGTCTTCGAGATGAATCAGAAAGATTTTCTCCGCTGTATTCTGTTTTCCAGAGCCTCAAAGAGCGGTCAATTTTAATACCAAAGATTTCTTCAACATAATCTTGTGCTTCATGATATCGATCAAAGATAAAAATTTTGTCTACGGATAGAGACCCGTCAATATGTGTGAACGCATATTGATCAATATAGTGTCGGTATTTGTCAATATTATGCTTATCAGTGCATAACACAAAATCATCCAATGAGCTGATCTTGACTTGTTTTCTTATCTGATTATAAAGACTAACCACCTGATCATAAGGATTTCTTAATACAGCAAATTTTTTATACCCACTAATATCCAAGAATTCAGCATAATCACGAATATAGCTATGCGGATGACCNCCTTTGCCTTTTTCTAAATTTCGAAAATGTCCATTGATCGTGAATGCTTTGTATGCCATCTCTTCAATCTTCTTCTTATCCAAAGTCTGAAATCCATTTTTATTAATGAATTCTCTATAGTCTTCTTTGCTTTCTTCTCGATTGATCTTGTCATAGAAATATTTACTGGAAATAGCAAACTCAAGGCTTGTGCCTCCAGTTTTAGGGATATGAATGAAGAGTTGATTGTTTGGAAAGAACATATTTAATTTCCAGAAAAGAGAACTATAAATTTCTCAGCTTGCAAATTAACTCATGAAAAAGATGATCCNCAACTGCATGTGGTATTTGCATTGGGATTCTTAATGACAAACCTCGCGCCTTGAAGATCTTCTTGAAAATCAATTTCAGCTCCTAAGAGATATTGAATACTCATTGGGTCCACAACAAGCTTTACCCCGTTCTTTTCTACCATTGTGTCGGATTCATCCCTACTCTCATCAAAAGAGAATCCATATTGGAATCCAGCGCACCCTCCGCCGGTCACATANACCCTGAGGTTCATTGNATTATTGTCCTCATCTTGAAGTAGTGCACCAACTTTGTTCGCTGCTGCATCTGAAAATATTATTGCTTCCTCTTGCACTGTTCAATTCTCCGTTGAGTGAATTATAAAAATTAATCGACTTATATGAAAGATATAAATTCGTCTATGACTTGCCTNTAGACTTCTTTTTTAAATCCAATGACCTGATTAATTGATTTTTCTGGATCAATCCATTTCCAAGAATCAAATTCTTGTTCAGCACTTTGATCCAAACTTATGAGCTCTGAATCATTATTAAAACTGAGCAAGAACCACTTTTGACGCTGACCAATTACTGTCTTGCCTTTGCCATTCTTTCTAATGTTTTTCTTAGGGAGATTGTATTGATACCAATTATCAGAAACTTTAACGAGATCAATATCTTTCTTCTTTAGGCCAGTCTCTTCGAGCAGCTCTCTCCACATTGCTTTTTTTGGGCTTTCACCCTCCATTATTCCNCCTTGTGGAAATTGCCATCCTGATTGATACCTTCTTTTGGCGAAGAAAACTTTTCCGTTNGGNTTAGAAATAACAATTCCAACATTAGCCCTATATCCATCATCAAAAATTAGATCACTCATAATACAAATGACATCGTCTAGGCTTCGACATCCTCAAAATATTTTTTTCCCGAATTCATTATTTTGACAAAATTTTCCTCNCTGCCCATTGTGATGGCATCGCTGATTTCCTGAATGACTCGATTTAACTCTTCAATGGTTTTTATGCTGTGATCATTTAAGTGTTGTATTTCAAAGTAAAGNTTTGGATTTTCTTGAGACACCCTTCTTGCAACTTCAATCTGATCTTTAAATGTTGTNCTTGAAACTTGAGAGAATTCTTCCTCTTTTTCACCACTATCATGCAGAACTTTGGAGAAGGCAATGTTGATGATATGAGACAATCCCAAAACATATGAAATGGCATAGTCATGTGAATCAATTGACATTTCAATCAGCTGAGCGGTGGTTGATTCAAATAGCTTCATGATCTCTAGATGACTATCCTGCTCATCGAGATTCATAAAAACAATGTGCTTTCCGGTCAGCAAGTCTGTATCGGGGCCAAACATTGGATGAATGGACGTCACCCTCATTCCTTTTTCTGATATTTTAGTGAGCGTCTCTTTAATGGGAGATTTAATGGAAGCAATGTCAAAGAGAATCCCCTCCCTTCCATGCTCAAGAATTTCTTCAAGAATCTCTTTTGACTCTCTGAGCGGAGTTGCGACTACTGTTATGTCGTAATTGTCATCGGTATCTTTCCAGTTTGAAAAGTGTGATTCGTCCTCTTCATCGATATTTTTATCTGCGATATGAACATCGTATCCTTGCATGCTCATAAACTCTGAGAACCATGAACCCATTCTTCCAAGTCCACCTATGATCAAAACCTTTTTGCCATTGCCCTGACCTTCTTCTTTTACCCGAGCACTCTCTTGGGTTTTAAGTGAGGACTGAATCAATAACTGCATGAGATCAACCACCATCAAAGGATCAACATTCAATTTTTCAGCATGGGATTTAGCAAGCTCAATGACCAGCTTTTCTCTTTGATAGTCTCTTGTGGGACGACCTTTGTCACGCTTGATTGCGCCAATTTCTTCAGACAATACTTGACGCCTGTGAACCAATTCTATGATCTTTAAATCAAGTTCACTCAACTCATTTCTTAATGTCTCAATATCTGTCATTTTGATTGCTCTAATGTAATGTCATGTAATTCTAATAGCGACTATACTAATAATCTGAAAAAATTTGAGAATCGAAAAGTAATTATAACAAAACTAGAACGTCTATTGATGAACACTAACCTTAGAAAAGTAAATATTTTAAATCCTTTATCAACACTTCAAGATTGGATGGAAAAAGTAAGTGATTCTAATGCTCAGCCTAATCCAAACTGCATGTCAGTCTCCACAGTTGATTCAAACGGTTTGCCAAACACTAGAATGGTGCTCTGCAAGGAGCTGAATAGCGAAGAAGGGCATTTGACCTTTTATACCAACTACTCTTCGATAAAATCAAAAGAACTTGAGAGCAATGCAAAGTGTTCTGCTCTTTTTCATTGGGATAAGTTTGGACTTCAAGTGCGCATCAGAGGGACTGCAATAAGATGTACTGACTCAAAAAATGATGCTTACTTTTCTTCAAGAGATCTGGGCAGTCAGGTTGCCGCATGGGCCAGTGATCAAAGCAAAGAAATTGAATCGCTTGAAATGATGGATGTTTCTTATCAGAAAATAATGGATAAATTTAATATAGGTAATTTGGAAGATAACTCTGAAAAAAAGATTCCAAGGCCTAATTTTTGGGGTGGCTATGAAATTTGGGTTGAGGAAATTGAACTCTGGAAAAATCAAAAAAATCGCTTTCATGATCGATTAAAATTTACACGCAATATCAACATTAAAAANGGCAANATTGAGNCCGATAAAANGTGGAATGTAATCCGNATTCAACCCTNATTTACTTTTGNCTAAAAATGAGTTCTAATTCNTNTTGAAGAGTTCAGCAAATAGCTGTTTGGGAAGTTGGTGAAGAATCCAACACTGCCCCCGCAACGGTGATCAAGTGAGCTGATCTTTAGAGATAAAATCTCAACCACTGTCAATTAGATGGGAAGGTAAAGATCAGAGTATTCTTGTAAGTCCGGAGACCGACTCTNTANAAATATAATGTACGGTGGGTGCGAGTCATCTTTAATTCAATNGATTTCTCCAATCTNCCGCTATTTANGGAGTTAGATATGCGGTCAAAATATTTTTTTATTTCTGTTTTACTTTTATCTTTTATAANTNCANCNAANGCCCAAGAAACNNCGNCNATTGAAAACATCATAGTCAGNGCATCAAAAGANGAGCAAANATTAGAAGATGTAATTTCANCGGCAATAATAATCAATGAAAGNGAAATTGTTGAGAGTGGATTTAGATCCCTCTCAGATCTTCTGCACAGCCTCGGTGGCATTAATGTTTCTCAAAATGGGGGCGTTGGCCAACTCACATCCATTTTCATGCAGGGATCAAANAGTAATCATGTTCTTGTNTTNGTAGATGGTGTCGCCATCAATGATTTGGCTACGGGAATATCTGCCATTCAAAATATACCCATTTCTTTGATTGAAAAAATTGAAATTGTGAAATCACCAAGAGCAACCCTCTATGGATCAAATGCTGTGGGTGGTGTTGTCAGTGTTTTCACTAAGAAAAAATCTGAACGGGAAGATTATTCGGTGATGCTTGGTTCGGATGAAACAAAAGAAATCTCATTATCAAAAGTGGTCCACAATGATTCTAATCATTATGGCTTTTCTGCAACATTTTTTGATACCGATGGTTTTCCAACTAAAGTGGGAAGTGATCTTGATGATCCTCATGAAAATCGATCTGTGAATGCTTTCATCAAGAGAGACTTTGAAACATTATCGATTGAGGCTGGTTTCTGGAATAGTCAAGGAGAAACAAGCTATAAAGATTTCTTCCTGTCTTCTATCAGTCAGGATTTTCATAACTCAACAATGAATTTTACTCTTGATCATGCGGTCAGCGAAAAATGGTCTTATAGTCTCCAAGCAAAATACAATAAAGACTTTCTCGATCAAAATGACAGCAATGATTTCAATCATAGTGAGCGAACGGGCCTTGAATGGGTCAATCGCTTTGAAGTTAATGAATCCAATAAAACCCTGGTCGGTGTGATTCTTGATGACGAAAAATTTACAGCCAGTAATTATGGAGTAGGAGTCAATGTCGATTTTGAAAATAAAGCCATGTTTATCGAGCACCTTTATTCAAAATCAAAGCATCAAGCTTTGATTGCATTTCGAAAGAGCAACAGTGATTTCACAAATGACAAAGATGCTTGGAATCTTGAATATGGCTATAAAATCAATCCAAAGTTAAGAATCATGATCCTTGGAGGTTCTGCTTATAGAAATCCATCCGCGTTCGACCTTTATGGTTTTGGTGGAAACACTTCACTTGTCCCAGAAAAATCAAAAAAATTTGGGCTTGGTTTTTCAGCAAATCTAAGTGAATCTACAGAATTGGATGTGAGATATTTTGACAATCAGATTGATGATCTTATCGCATTCAGTTATGTGGACTACAGGTTATACAATATTGAAGAGGCTGAAACCAAAGGGGTCGATATCAACATGACAACTCAATTCAATGAATGGGATCTCAAGCTGAATGCAACCATTCAAGATCCTCAAAATCTCACAAGCAATAGTCAATTACTAAGAAGGCCCAAGAATTCTTATGGCATGACNATGAGAAGAAACATTGGTGCCGTGACAGTAAATCTAAATATTAGAAGAGATTCGACTCGATATGACTTTGGAGGATTAAAACTTGAAGCATATACATTGATGAATGCTTCACTGAGATGGCAAATCAATCAACAACTGATGATCAATGCATCCTTTAATAATGCATTGGATGAGGACTATGTCCTGGCCAATGGCTACAACACGCCAAAAAGGAAAGTCTTTCTTGGATTTAATTACATGATGAACTAAAACCATTGGCTCGAAAGCATCAATCTAGTTAGTATTAAGAATATGGGTAATCGATTGACAAAGATTTTCACCAAAAAAGGTGACGATGGNACCACGGATCTTGGAGGCAANAATAGGGTCGAAAAGTTTGATTCGCAAATTATTGTTTATGGAGAATTGGATGAGCTTGGTGCAGCCATNGGCCTAATCACCTGCCANGAAAACATTCCTNCAGATATTCTAGATTTTCTCCAATCTGCTCAACAAGAAATGTTTAATATTGCAGGNGAACTNTCNGCTCCTGAATTTCAATCATTGGATGACAAGAAAGTTGTTTCGATTGAAGATTTTATAGACCGGATNAATGAGAGCTTACCTCCTCTGAAGGAATTCGTTGTGCCTGGTGAAGAGATTAGATCTGCTCAAACTCANATGGCAAGAGCCATTTGCAGAAGNGCTGAAAGATCAATGGTCAAACTATCAAAAGAGAGAGAGGTGAATTCATTTGCCCTGAAATATTTAAATAGACTCTCAGATGCGTTTTTTGTAATCGCTAGACTCTTGGCAAGAGAGTCATCAGCCGAAGAGAAGCTCTGGAAGCATGAAAGAGCTAAAAAAGAATAGTCATGGATATTGAGATCATACTTGAGCCTGATCTTCACCCAAATGAAATAGCTGAGCTTGCTGTCAAAGCCGAAGAATATGGAATCAGAGCACTCTGGTCTTCTAATTATCATCAGAATTGGGATGCATTCATTAGCTTGGTTCCAGCTGCTCAAAGAACAAATAAGATCTTACTTGGCCCACTGGCAGTAAGCCCTTTTGAAATGCATCCACTGAAAATGGCAAACTCGATATTAACCTTAAATGAACTGGCCGATGGAAGAGCAATAATCGCAGTCGGTGGAGGTGGGGGCACGCTCGGTGCGATGAAGTACTCTTGTGTTAAGGACTCATGTCCGGGATTGTCACCATTCAAGATCATCANAGCAGTAAAAGAAGCAGTGGAAATCTTGAACAGTGCTTCCAGTAAAAAATTTAATATGAGCTTTGATGGTGATATTTTCAAAATAACCAGACCATATATGCAAGGCTTTACATGGGCGAAGGCAAGTCCACCAAAAATTTACACATGCTCCACTGAGCCTCAAATGTTGAGACTAGGAGGTAGACTCGCCGATGGCCTTCAAATGAGTGATGTTGCTATACCTATGCTTGATGAAGCCATGCAAAACATCAACGATGGAATTGCAAAAAGAGAATCGGAAATTGATGATTTTAGGATTGGAAACTTTTGGGCATGGCACATCAAAAAAGATAAGGAAGCATCAATGAAAGAGGCTCGACGAGAACTTATATTCAGAGGATCGCTTTTGCCGCCATTTTCTCTGCATCATTTTTTAACAGAAGACGAGGCGCAAATTGTCATTGATAACTACAATGCAGGTCCAAATAATGAATTTGCAAAAGCGTATATAAGCCGCTCAGGTGTCATAGAAAATGTTCCTGAAGACCTNATCAATAAGTTAATAGATGACCTCAGTTCGGCAGGNGACATGAATGACATTGATAAAGAATTGGAGCGCTTTTATCAATTTAAAGAAGGTGGAATAACCGACTTATCAATCAGATTATTTGACGATCCTTGGGATGGTCTTAAGACGATTGGAGAAAAAGTCTTACCCGCTCTCAAGCAATGATTCCCAATCCACTTAAATGGGTTGAGTTGGAACTCAAAAGGATTCTAATTCGTACGCTTCTGGATACTGAAAGAAACGAGAGAATTAAGCAAAAGAGAGAGCAAAAGAGATCTCGAGAAGGAAGAGATCATGTGATTTATTACTTTCACCAAGTTGATGACCCCTACTCTCATTTATGTGCCCAAGTTCTGCCTTTGATCAGGGAAAACTATGCTGTTCNGGTGGAGTCTTTTCTNGTACCTCCACCAACAAAANAGGCTGCACCNGAACCGGAGCTGCTGATGAGACACAGCCTGAACGATGCAAGCATGATTGCGCCTCACTATGGTTTGAAATTCCCATTGGTGAATCATTTGCCAAATCAAGGGCTAATTAGAATGGCTCAATNAGCCCTCATCTCAATAGGAAATCACACTTCAGAGGATTTGATCAAGATCGGAGATCTGTTGTGGGCAAATGATCAATCGAGCATTGAAAACATGATCACTTCAATCCCAGGTGATGAGGTTNTNGAAAATGCGCTCTCTTTAAATGCTGAATNAAGGAAGAAATTTGGACATTATCTGGGTGGTGTATTTGTTTATGAAGGAGAGAGTTACTGGGGCATTGATCGATTACCACTGCTTGAAAAAAGATTGAAGAAACTCGGCTTGAAAACAAATGATGCACCAAATGTGGTNCANAGAAAGGCTAATGACGTTAAGGTCATCAAAAATTTAGATCTGGAAATAGATGTGCTCTGGTCAGCGAGAAGTCCTTATAGTTATCTGGCCATGAAGCCATTGTCAGAGCTCTCAAAAAAATATGACGTAAAACTAAATTANAAAATTATTCTGCCAATGGTAATGAGAGGCATGGAAGTAAGTCTTGAAAAACGAACATACATTACAAAAGACTGCAAAAGAGTTGCTGATCTAAATAATATTCCATTTGGAAATATAGTTGATCCATTGGGATATGCAGTTGAGCGCTGTTACTCGCTTTATGCATTTNCTAAAAAGCATGGCAAAGAAGAAGAATATCTTTGGGCATTTGCCGAATCGGTGTGGGCAAATGGCAAGCATGGCTACTTGAAAAAAAATTTAAAAAGAATTATCGAATCCATTGGATTGATTTGGAATGATGCTGAAAAAGAGTTGGATTCAGAAAACTGGAGAGATGAGGTTAAAAGAAATAAGGAAAGACTCTTTGGATTGGGTAAATGGGGTCCTCCAACAATGATACTTAAAAACAAAGAAGGAAAAGAAGAGCTCATTGTTTGGGGTCAAGATCGTATATGGCTTATTGAAGAACAAATTAAAATGATGCAGTCCCGAGTTAATTAAGCTAAATTAAATTTTTTATTAAGGACAGCAAATGGAATCAAAATTGAAAGTATTTATTACCGGTGCCAGCAGTGGCATAGGTTCAGCCCTTGCAGAAGAATATGCCAAACAAGGTGCAATCATCGGCTTGGCTGCACGAAGACAAGAAAAGTTAGAACAAATCAAATCCAANTGCGAATCATTGGGCGCCGAAGAGGTTGTGACATATAACTTGGATGTAACCAATGAAGAAGAATCAATGAGCGTTGCAAACGATTTTATCAACCTTAAAAGAGAAGGCATTGATGTAGTGATCGCAAATGCTGGTGTGGCATTCTCAGACAGTCTTTCCTCCGGTAACCCAAAGCAAATTAATCAAACGCTTGCGATTAATATTCTTGGTGTAACCAATACAATTGTCCCTTTTATTCCAAATATGAAAAATCACAAATCGGGTTCACTTGTTATCATTTCATCGATTGCAAGCTTCACTGCGCCGCCCTACTTTGGTGGTTACTCGGCATCAAAAGTTGCTGTCAGAAGACTGGCCGATTCCTTCAGAAGATCTCTGGAAAAATATAAAATTGATGTCACNACNATTTGTCCGGGTTATATCAAGAGTGAAATGACNGATGTCAATGAATTCAAAATGCCTTTTCTCATGGACACAGATGTTGCTGCACAAAAAATGATCAAAGCCATAGATGCTCGAAAGAAGACGTATATTCTTCCATGGCAATGGCGTCCAATCATTGCTTTGTCTAGACTTTTTGGCCATAAGCTATCGAAAATATAAACTCTGTGAATCAAACTCCGATAATCTTTTTAGACATGGATGGTGTGTTGGCTGATTTTTTTGGAGCCTTCTCCAGCTATTGCGGTGTCAATCATTGGAAAGAGTTGGAAGATGAGGAAGTAATGAGAAAAATTGAATCGATCAAAGGCACTGATTTTTTTGCAAAAATACCAAAAACCTGGTGTTGCGATGAATTGATTGAATTTGTTTCGACTACAGCAGGCGGCTATTCCATACTATCTTCCCCTCTTGAGGGAGATGAAGAAAACTGTGAGCAATGGAAAAAAGTATGGATTCAAGAAAAACTCTTAATTAAGCCCAATGAGGTTTTTATAAAGAGAGAGAAAGGAGAGTTAGCCCAATATAAAGATAAGCCAAACATACTGATTGATGACAGACCGCATAATATTGAAGATTGGGAAAGTAATGGTGGACATGCGATCCGGTTTCAAGCAAATGAAGATCCAATTGAACTGGTTATCAATGAGACAAAACGAATTTTGTCACTCCATTAGTCAAATTCAATCGACTCGAGTTCATAATAAGTCATCATGTACCCCGTTACTTCTGCTTTAACACAGACATAATCCTCTTCGGTCACCCAAATATCGTAAGGGGGATGCTTAACCCCTTCATTGAAACCAACCTCATCAATGTAACTAAAGTGATGGCACTGAAAAGTTCCTGCCTGAACGGTGACCTCTTCCAATCCGTGATATTCAATACCGATGGTCAACTCAGAAATCATCGGAGGTGTTGCACCTCGATGATCCAATGATGGCATAAATGCTCTCATTTGATAGATGCCTGGTCCATTTGAAATATTCATGGATCTGCAATTCCAACCGTCTCCAACAATTGGGTGTGTTCCAAAAGCATCAAACGATCCTGATGTTTCTTTTTTTTCAGAGTGACGACCTATCGATGGGCCATAGGACTCACATTCGATCGTGCCATTGCACTCTTCATCCAAATCAAAAATGAATAAACCCGATCCCATAAATTTATCGCCAACGGTCAATCGAATAAAGCAATCCATTGGATGGTTGTTCTCATTTAACGTCAANACAACATCTCGCATCACTGTTGGGTCTGGTTCTTCTATTTCACAATGTGCTCTCAGTGTGATTTGTCCGTCCGTATGTTTTGTGATGTGGAATAATTCGTGTCCTCTTGATTGATTCATCATTTCTGGCTTTTTGGAAGTGTATGCCAATTTCCCACGAATATTTTTATGTTGCATGTTGCTCATACAAGGCTCCTCGGGTTTAAGTAAATAGAAGTAATATAATTTACAATAAGAATAGAATTTTGAACAGACAACTCAAATAAGATTTTTACAATGAAAAAGAAAAGGATCCAAAGATTTTATATAGAGACNATTGAAAAGAATCAAACTCATTATGAAATCACAGGCGATCAATGCCATTACATCACCCGAGTCCTAAGACTAGAAACAGAGGATCGGATGATCCTATTTGATGGTTCAGGATCTGAATGGATGGCAAAAATCATTGATCGAAAAAAGAACCGGCTACTCGTTGAGTTAATGGAAGAAACAACTCCTGCAAGAGAATCTCCAATAAAAACAACACTGATTCAAAGCATCTCTAGAGGTCAAAGAATGGACGCCGTGATGCAAAAGTCAACTGAACTGGGCATCACAAGAATTGTTCCAGTTTTTTCAAAAAATACAGTTGTGAAGATGAATGAAGATAAAATTAAAAAAAGACTCATTCACTGGAAGAACATACTCATCAGCGCCTCAGAGCAATCGGGCAGGACCCATATACCCAATCTGATGGATCCGATTAAGCTGGATGCTGAGTGTCTAAAAGAATACAAAAGTGATCTATCTATTTTCTTTGACACGACCGGTGTTGATTCGCTTGATGACAAGAAAAAACATTCAATCACGGTGGTGATTGGTCCAGAAGGAGGTTTCACAGAGGATGAGAGGCAAATTGCTATCGATAATGGATACTCAGTCATTCGATCAGGCCCAAGATTACTCAGAACCGAAACGGCACCGATCATGGCCTTGAGTATCTTGCAATATCTCTATGGTGATCTATCGAATTGATCTAGAATGAGAATTAAAGTGAGCAATATTATGAAACTAGCAGTTGTGATGGATCCCATTGAGGAAATCAAGCCAGAAAAAGATGGCACTCTTGATTTAATGCTTTCGGCCCAATCATTTGGATATGACCTGACTCGATTTCACACTGAACAATTGAGAATTATTGATGGCAAACCTCTGGGGGCTGGTCGATCAGTGACGGTAAGCGATGATGAAAATAGCTGGTTTACCTATGGTTCAGAGAATGAATATTGCCTCAATGATTTTGATGTGATTCTAATGAGAAAGGATCCTCCGTTCGATATGGAATATATATACTCTACATATATTTTAGACCTTGCAAAAATGAATGGAGTTAAGGTCATCAATGACCCTGCTGCAATCAGAAGCTTAAATGAAAAAGTTTCCATTACCATGTTTCCAAATGTAACTCCGCCCACCATAGTGACATCCAATCAAAATGATTTGAGATCTTTCTTGGATGATCAAAAAAAGATTGTGGTCAAACCACTTGATGGAATGGGGGGACGTTCAATTTTTATCGTTGAGAAAGGTGAGCAAAATACAAACACAATATTTGAAGAAATGACGAGAAACGATAAGAAAACGATCATGGCGCAAAAATATATTCCAGAAATTGTAGACGGAGATAAACGCATACACCTTGTCTTTGGCAATCATGTGGGAATGTCTCTTGCAAGAGTTCCTTCTAAAGACGATCACCGTGGAAATTTAGTCATGGGCGCAAAAGGAGAGGTCAGACAACTCACAGAGCGCGATCAGGAAATCTGCGGCGCCATCGGGGAAAGGTTGCTCAAAGCAGGTGTATACTTTGCAGGCATTGATGTAATCGGTGATTATTTAAGTGAAATAAACATCACGAGCCCAACTGGAATGAGAGAAATCTCAAAGAAATCTGAAGTAAATGTTTCAGATCGTTTCTTTGAAGCATTGCATAAATTTAATTGATATGAGTGACAACAATTCACTGGTGGGTCATTTTCTCATCGCAAGTCCTAGCCTAAAAGATCCAAATTTTGAAAAGACAGTGACTTTGGTCTGCGAACAAAGTGAATCTGGATCATTGGGTTTGATCATCAACAAACCATTGCATCATGATTTGGATGAGATCATCACTGAAATGAATTTAGATCAACTGGATTCAAGTAAAGTAAGTTTTCTTCAAGGCGGTCCTGTTGGGCTAGATAGGGGCTTTGTAATTCATAATTCAGGCTTTTGGAAAAATACCACTGAAATCAATGAAAAAACTTTTATCACAAGCTCAAGAGATATCATCGATGATATCGCTGAAGGCAAAGGACCCTCTAATTCAATATTTATCGTCGGTTACTCCGGATGGGGTCCAGGACAATTGGAAACAGAATTAATGACCAACTCTTGGTTAAGCGCACCATATGATCCCGCCATTGTCTTCGATGTAGATACTGAGTCTCGTTGGGAAAAGAGCATTGATTCACTGGGTATAAAAAGTGTGAATATAAGCGATCAAATCGGCCATGCATAAACAATAACTGACTCAAATATGTCTTCCACTTACATTGCTTTTGATTTTGGTATGAAAAAAATGGGTATCGCCATTGGCCAAGACATTACGAATACAGCATCGCCGCTGGATTCTGTCGTTATGAAAAATGGTATTCCGGAATGGAATGCTTTGAAAAAGCTCATCGAAGAATATCGACCATCCGCTATCATCCTTGGCAAACCCAATGTAAAAAATAAAAGTTCAGAAACATTGATGAAAAAAATAGATGCTTTTAAAGAAATTCTAGAGAAGGATCTCGATCAAAATGTAGAATGGGCTTTGGAACATTTAACAACTGAGGATGCCAAAGAGAAATTGAAACTACAAAGACAAGAAGGTATCCTTTCGCGAAAAATAATGAAAGGTCAAGTAGACAGCATGGCAGCAGCAATCTTCCTCCAAGATTGGATGAACCAGAGATTAAACAATGGGCTTGTCTCAAGTTAAAGGGTGATACAGTTGAAGAACTTGCTTTACCTTAAAGATCTAAGAAAGGATGAAATCAATCAACTTCTCGATCTATCCGATCATTATCTGAATTCAAAATCCTCGCATGAATTTGAAAACCTTCTAAAAAATCAATCCATCGCCAGTCTTTTTTTTGAGCCAAGCACAAGAACAAGCGCGTCATTTCAAGTTGCTGCAAAACGGCTGGGGGCAGAGACAATAATCATTGATGAAAAAAAATCTTCTGCTACCAAGGGTGAAACGGTATTGGATACGATTAGAAATCTTGAAGCAATGGGTGTTAGAGCTTTCATCATTCGAACAGGGGATAAAGATTTATTCAGACCACTCATTAACGATGTAGGTCCAGATACACATATAATCAGTGCTGGAGAATCATCAATATCGCATCCCACGCAAGGACTATTGGATCTCCTAACAATTAGGCAAGCAAAAGGTGCATTTGAAGATCTTAAGGTTATTATCATGGGAGATATTTCTCACTCGAGGGTTGCAAGATCCTTGGTGGAAGGCTTGGATATCATGAATACCAGAAATATCACATTGATTTCACCAGAGGAGTTCAAACCTGAAATGAGTTTTTTCCCAAGCGCATCGTATGAAGAAGATCCGAATAAAGGACTTTCGGATGCAGATGTAATCGTTACACTTCGAGTGCAAAAGGAACGAATTGAGTCGAGTGAGAGCAATCTATCACTTGAGCAATACTCTGATGAATATCAATTATCTGAAGATAAACTTGAATTATGTAAACCGGATGCAATAGTCATGCATCCAGGACCTATAAACAGAGGAATTGAGATCTCTGATCGGGTTGCCGATGGTAAACAATCGGTCATACTAAAGCAGGTCGAGAACGGAGTGGCCATGCGAATGGCTGTATTGACTCAAATATTAAATTAATAAAATGGCAAATACAGGAATAATTTTTGAAGAAACAGCCGAAGTGGTTGAGCAACTTAAATTTGAGGCGGGCCAATTTGTCACAATTGTTAAAGCAGAAAAATCATCCCAAACTGCTAAACCTGGTCAGTTTGCTTTTGTTGAATGCGGTGGCAATACCCTTCTTAGAAGGCCCCTCTCCTATCTTCGATCATCAAAAGAGAAGGGAACCATTGAATTTATGTACAAAACTGTAGGTCCTGGCCTAGAGGCACTGAGTCAAATTAAGCCGGGCGATGAAATTAAAGTAATGGGACCGATTGGCAATGGATTCATTTATCCCTCAAGTAAAAAATCTGTGATCCTCATTGGGGGAGGAGTCGGCATTCCTCCGGTTTTATTTATGGGCGAAGAATTAAAGAAGGCAAACCACGACATTGGTTTGGTTGCATTCTTTGGGTCAGAAGTCCCCTTTCCATTTCAAACATGCAAATCTAGCTTGGCAATGCCAGGCGTCAACGACTCCATCGATACAACCATTGATGACATGGAAAAACTGGGTGTGTCTTGCCGATTATCGAGTCAAGCAGGTTATGATGGCTGTCATTTAGGCTTTGTCACTGAACCGGCAAACGACTTCATTGATACATTATCAGACTCACAAAAGTCTGAAACAGTCATCTATGCCTGTGGCCCTGAAAGCATGTTGGAGGCGGTTGCACAATTAGCGAAAGAGCAACAATTAGACTGCATGCTTTCTCTCGAAGAGCATATGGCTTGTGCAATTGGAGGTTGTGCTGGATGCACAGTCAAAGTCCTTGAAGATGATCATGAGAAAATGAAGAGAGTGTGTGTAGACGGGCCAGTATTCAATGCTGAGCAGATATACTTTTAATGACAGATATCAAGCACAATCTTGACTCCATTTATTCCGAAATTGATGCCATAAATTCGCCAAATGGAAAACCAAAGATCATAGCTGTTTCCAAGAAGCAACCGCTTGAAAAGATAAGGAAACTATATGAATTGGGCATCAATGAGTTTGCAGAAAACTTTGCTCAAGAAGCAATCGATAAAATTACCGAGCTCGAATTGGATGCTGTTTGGCATTTCATTGGCAATATTCAATCCAATAAAACCAAAGTGATTGCGAATCATTTTGACTGGGTTCACTCAATCACTCGTTACAAAATTGCAAAGAGACTGAACAATCACAGAATCGGTTTGGAGCCAATCAATGTTTGCATTCAAGTGAAGATTGATGCGGATGACGAAAGGGAATCGATTAGTCGTCATGAAGTGAGGGAGCTTATGGATCAAATTAAAGATTTAGAGAATATAAAATTGAGAGGATTAATGGGGATCTCAACACCAGACTCCTCAATTGATGAAAGAAGAAATGGTTTTTCTAAGCTTTATCAACTCTATAAAGATCTGAATGACGAGGACTATGGGCTAGATACACTTTCCATGGGAATGTCGGATGATTTCAAGATAGCCATTCAAAATGGTTCAAATATGATTAGAATAGGCACAGTATTATTTGGCAAGAGACGTATTCGAAATGCATGAGAATAAAAACATTGGATTCATTGGAGGTGGGATGGTTGCAGAAGCAATCATCAGAGGTCTTATTTTGCATGGGCATGATGCATCAAAAATATATGTTTCGGATCCAAGTGAAGACCGGAGAAACATACTATCCATTCTCAATAAAAAACTTAATGTTCATGAAAACAATCAGGATGTATCTGATGGTTCGGATGTTTTAATCATCTGCGTAAAACCTCAGATTTTTAAAGCGGCGGCACAATCATTCTCAAATAAGAACAATGAAAAAATAATCATCTCTGTGGCTGCGGGTATCGAGATTGAATCAATCATGTCACTTTTTGGAGAGAAATCTAAGCTTTGCAGAGCCATGCCTAACACGCCTTGCTTGGTCGGTAGAGGTGTCTCTGCTTTGATTCAATCAAATCTGACGGAAAGTGAAATCGTTTTGGCAACATATATTTTTAATTCCGTTGGAAAAACCATATGGGTACAAAACGAAGAGTGGATGCATGCAATCACAGCTGTATCGGGCAGTGGTCCTGCCTATTTCTTTCATATGATGGACCTTCTAAAAACGGCGGCAATGAAATCCGGCATTCCAGCAGATATTGCCGAAACACTCTCGGTTCAAACAGCCATTGGTTCCAGTCAACTTGCCCTAAACAGTGCAGATGATCTCCTCACACTTAAGAAGAAAGTCATGTCACCAGGAGGCACAACTGAGGCTGCTTTTAAGTCTCTTGATGAAAATGATTTGGATAAAGTTTGGAATGAAGCAATTGAAGCAGCAAGAAATAGATCCATTGAATTGGGTAGCAATAAATAAAATTTTTAGCTATCACAAATGACCGGTCTTGCATTATTCTTATTCACCACTCTCATTGATTTTTTATTATTGCTCCTTGTGATTCGAGTGTTTTCATCGCAGTGGGTTAGCGAATACAATCAAATTAATAAAGCAATCCTCGTCATGACTGATCGATTGCTATTGCCTCTTGGAAAATCTTCGAATGCACAGAGGCTGGCCATTGCTTCCATTATGCTTGCATTGATGATTGAGTTTTTTTCCTCACTGATTTTATTTGGAATGAACTGCATTAAGAGTCCTGGCGTCATTGAGTTATTTGCTCTATCTGCGTTATCAATCCTTGATCTCATTCTCACAATCTTCTTCTTCTCGATAATCCTGCATGCAATATTTTCCTGGCTGATCCCCAATCAACACAGTGGTGTTTCAGACTTTATCAGACAAATGGTTGTTCCTGTGCTAAACCCGATTCGGAGACGTTTGCCAATCCCTGCGGGACTTGATTTCTCTCCATTTATTGCAATCGTATTGATACAGTCGGTTTCTCTGATCATCTCTGAAAACATAACAAGTAAAATGCTATTGGATGGAATTGTTTGCACCAATTTCCAGCATCTGGTTTAGAATCATTTTATGATTATTAAAAATGCAAAAGTTGAATCGCATGATATGCAGCTGAAAGAACCTTATGCAATCGCAGGACATCTTCACGAGTCAATTAAAAACACATTCATCACTTTGGAGGATTCCAAGGGCAATATCGGAATTGGATCATGTGCCACGAAAAATGATTCAGAAGAATCCACGAAGGAATGCTTCGATAAACTAAATTCTTTCTCGTCATCTCTAATTGGGAAAGAGCTTGCTCCTGATGAAAACACTTTCGATTGGATTGCATCGGAATTGCCGTTGAATACAGAGGCAAATGCTGCTGTTGATATTGCATTGCATGACCTATGGGCAAAAAGTCAGAAAAAAATGCTTGTTGATGTATTGGGTAAAAAGCATCAAAGTTTTGACACATCCATCACGATTGGTGTTTCGTCATTAGAAAAGACCATTGAGATGGCAAAGAAACATATAGACAACGGATTCTCAATTCTAAAAATTAAAATTGGTGACTGTGTTGAAGAAGACATTGAGCGAATGGAAGCACTGTTTGAATTAAAGCCTGAGAAAATAAAAATCCGAGTTGATGCCAACAGAGGATACTCAAAACAGGAGTTAATTAAGTTTTATGATGAAACGGTTGATCTTGGCCTTGAATTAATCGAGCAGCCCATGGAAGTGGATCAGAACAATGAGATGCTCTATTTTCCTGAAGAAATCAGAAAGATTTGTGTTGCGGATGAAAGTCTTCAAAACTTCGACCATGCGGTTCGTCTCGTGCAAGAACCAAAACCCTTTGGAGTATTTAACATCAAGCTCATGAAATGTGGAGGAATTTTTGCTGCAAGAAAAATTGCGGCATTGGCTCATGAAAATGATATAAAACTTATGTGGGGATGCTTTGATGAGAGCAAACTGAGTATCTCGGCTGCTTTGCATACTGCACTATCGTGTGAGAACACTGAATACATCGATTTAGATGGATTTTTTGATTTGGGATGGGATCTCGTTGAAGGCGGCTATACATGTGAGAATGGAATCATGAGCGTGATTGAAAAACCCGGCTTAGGAGCCTACTGATGAATGATATTTATGGAACGGCATTGCTCTATAGTGGCGGTCTGCTTAATGACATACATGCAAAAACAGCACACGGCTTACTGAGATACTCGGACCGATTTAGAATTCTAGGCCTTATAGACCAGCAATACAGTGGCTCAATGACTGATGATCATGTAGAGCATTGCAAAGAGAATCTAGTAATATTCAATGACCTCCCTTCTGCGCTCGAGGGATTAACTGAAAAACCTAAATATCTTGTCATGGGAGTCGCATTTGGTGGAGGAATGCTTCCAGAGGAACACCGATCAATAGTGAAAGATGCGCTCAGTCAAGGAATGGATGTGGTTTGCGGACTTCATCAACTCTTATCAGAGGACTCAGAACTAGCGGCAATTGCTGAAAAGAATGGCGCAAAAATCCACGACATACGAAAACCAAAAAAAGCAGAAGATTTAAGATTTTGGACCGGTGAGATCAAGCAAATTCAAATCCCTAAAATTGCTGTACTGGGAACGGACTGTGCAACAGGAAAAAGAACCACGTGTCAGTTTTTAGTCAATGCTTTGAAAGATTCCAATGTCAAAGCCGAGGTTATTTATACGGGACAAACGGGCTTTCTTCAGGGTTTCAAGCACGGTCTAATTCTAGACTCGACATTGAATGATTTTGTTTCCGGTGAACTTGAAAAAGCAATCATTGATTGTGCAATGGAGGAAAAACCTGATTTGATGCTTATAGAGGGTCAATCATCGCTCAGAAATCCCTCGGGGCCATGCGGATCTGAGATTTTACTTTCTGGAAATGTCGATGCCGTTATCTTAGCTCATCCAGCTGAAAGAGAATATTTCGACAACTGCGAATCGGCTGAAGCCCTTATTCCAGGAATAGAAGACGAGATCAAATTGATCCATCACTACGGCAAAGAAGTCATCGGTATTGCCATTAATGCAAGTCGATCATTTGATACGTCACCCCTAAAAGAAAAGCTTGGAATGCCTGTATTGAATCCAATCTATGAGGACATCAATCCATTGGTTGAAAAGATTTCTTCGGGCTTAATTACTCGTTAGTTCGTGTTTGATTCGCAAAACATTTGAATTTGAAACATACAGAAGATCGGCAATCTTTCTAACCAAATAGTCTTCATAGCGATCCAAAGAGTCATCAATAAGCGCCAAGCGCCAGAGCATCTCAATGATTTCATTCTTGGCTTCTGAGCTGAGCGTCTCATGAAGGGTTCTTGTGAATTCATGCAAAGAAACTGAGTTATCAGCAATTTCTTCTGCCTCTTGAAAAAGTTTTTCTGCGTCTTCCTCTTCAATGAGAAAATACTCTTGCAATAACTTGATGATTGTTTGGTTTTCAAGATCCGCTTGATCAAAGTCGGCTCTAGCCATTTCAATCAATAAAACGGCGGCGGCCATTTCAACCGGGTTGCCCTTTTCTTCGACTGTTGCTTCTGTTGAGTCTGATTTGAAAAATTTAAAGAAGTCTGACACTTTTTTCTCAAAATGATCTATATTTCGATGATATATAAAATAATCATCAATGTGAACTCATAGAATCCATGAATAATTACCTCGAAAAAATAGATTCAAATTCAGCACTCAAGTTTGGGATTGTTTTCAGCTTATTGTTTACCGCAATAATTTATTACGCCGATACCTATTGGTTCTCTGAACCCGAGCTCCTCCCTAGACCAGAGGGGGTTGCATTCTGGTATAAATGGCAACTGAGTGATCCAACTTGGCTCACCAGAGCTTCAGTTTGGATACTGTATTTAGGTCATCAGGTAAGCATATGGTGGCTGATATACAAAGCCCAAGAAGAAAAACCGACTTATACACATGGTCTCCATTGGTTTAATATTGCAGCACTTTTAGCGAATGCCTTGTTTATAACGCTTCATCTTTTGCAAACAGGTCTTTGGTACGATGGTCTGGCACAGGATGTACTGGAAATATCTGCACAATGGTCGGTCATCGTCCTTCTCTTTATGGTGTTGATAATGGAAAACCAGAGAAGGGGTATGTTCTTTGGAAAAAAAATTGGGTTTGTAAGCAATGCTGCGATAAGCATTAGGAAATACCATGGGTACTATTTTGCTTGGGCGACGATTTATACATTCTGGTATCACCCAATGGTCGGAACACAAGGACACTTGATGGGATTTCTTTATATGTTTTTACTCTTGCTTCAAGGAAGCTTGTTCTTTACTCGCATGCATTTAAATCCCAAGTGGACAATCTTTCTAGAGGCTACCGTTGTCGTCCATGCAATGATGGTTGCATTGGCCGCTGGTCACAACTGGCCAATGTTCTTTTTTGGATTCTTGGGTGTTTTTGTTGTGACTCAAATGTATGGTCTACCCATTAGCCAAAAGATGAGATGGCTTATTTGGGTTGTCTTTACAGGCATCTTTATTGCGGTATACAGCTACAAGGGATGGGATACATGGTATGAAATCATCTTTGTTTCAGGAACTTTGTGGGGTTGCGCCATCATCTTCTCAGGATTAATATTATTGGTGCAACCAAAAAGTATCAGCGCCAAAGAAGGATAGATTATGAAGCTTCTCTCAAAAACATTTCAGCATGAAGGGTACATACCTGAAAGATGTGCCTTTGGCATCAAAGATATAGAAAACCATATGGCTCTAGGGGAAAACAAAAATCCACAACTCAATTGGTCAGAAATGCCTGAGGAAGCTAAATCACTTGTTCTTATTTGTGTGGATACCGATGTCCCCTCCTCTCTGGATAATTTCAATAAGGAAGGAAAAACCATTTCAAAGGATTTACCCAGAGTAAATTTTTATCATTGGGTTATGGTTGATATCAAGCCGGAGGATGGCTCTGTTTCAGAAGGAGAATGCTCTGATGGTATTACTCCTGGTGGGAAACAAAATCCCAAAGGCCCTTCTGGTTCTCGTCAAGGAATCAATGACTATACGAAGTTCATGGCTGGCGATCCTGAAATGCAGGGAAACTATTTTGGATATGAAGGACCTTGTCCTCCATGGAATGATGAAATTCCTCATCATTATCGATTTCAGTTGTTCGCGTGTGATTTTGAAACATGCCCAGTGGATGGATCTTTTACCTCAGAAGAAGTCATTGAAGCAATGAAGGGGCATGTCATTGATCAAATAGAATTGACGGGGTTATATAGTCTTAACCCATCCTTGGTTTAATCGTTCTCAAAATCTAGAGACAAAGAATTGATGCAATATCTCAAACCCGTTGGCTGAGGACCATCGCTGAAGACATGACCCAAATGTGCATCACACTTTCCGCATAAGACTTCCTCTCTCAACATGCCGTGACTGCGATCAACCTTAACTTTTACGGCACCTGAACTCATCACATCATAAAAACTGGGCCATCCTGTTCCAGAATCAAATTTTGCAGTCGAGCTAAAAAGGTCGGCATTGCAGCAAACACACTGATATGTACCACTCTCTTTGTTATGCAGTAAATCTCCAGTGAAAGGAGCCTCGGTTCCTTTTTCCTGTGTAACATGCAACTGCTCTGCAGATAAATGATCTAGATTTTTTTTATTCATAACTTGAGTATACTGAATTCGTAATTGAGATCTATGGATAATCCTGACCCAAAAAAAGTTACGCCCAGTGACTACCTAAAACCAAAAAATTGGTTGGTTATTGCCCTATTGGTAAAAGCAAGATTCATTTCATTTCTTCCAATCAAAACCATTCAATCATTTGGGGCAATCGTCGGGTTTATTCTCTTTTGCATTCCATCAAAGAGAAAGGATATTGCAAAGAGAAATATTGAGCTTTGTTTCCCTAATCTTAGTGAAAAAGAGCAAATTAAAATGGTTAAAGATCACTTCATTTCACTTGGAATTGGTTTCTTTGAGGTCTGTATTGCAAGATGGAAATCGGATCAAAGCATTGCAAAAATCACTCAAATAGAAGGCTTTGACATTCTCCAAGATGCTGCAAAGAAAGATCGAGGAATAGTTCTCTTAAGTGCTCATTTTACCATGCTGGAAAGCAGTGCATTCATTGGTAGAGAATCAATTGCGCCAGGACTACCTGACATGGTTGGCATGTATCGTGTAGGGAGTAATCCAATCATTAATCGTTTTTTTAGAAATGCTCGCTTAAAGTCTGTGCAGAGTCTTATTACAAAATTTGAAGTGAAGAATTTAATCAAAGCACTGAAGGAAAAAAAGATAGTTTGGTATGCTTCGGACCAAAATTTCACAGGCAAGAATTCTGTCGATATTAGCTTCTTTGGACAAAATGCCCCAACCACGCCTGCGATATGTCGATTTGTTGAAATGACAGATTGCATAGTCTTGCCATATTTTCCAGAAAGACTGCCCAATGGGAATTATGTTCTGACGATATATCCTGAATTGAACAATGAAGATTGCAAGGATCCAANGGTTTTCTTACAACGCTTTTATCGGTGCCTTGAATCACACATCATGAATAATCGGGAACAATACTATTGGGTTCACCGTCGTTTCAAGAAGGAAAATCCTCAAAATAATCCTTACGCTAATTAGCGGAACAATTGCTGACAATAATGTTCCAGTCACTCGCTAAGAATTCTTTTTTATTTTTTACATGGATTTTTTTCAAGGATCTGTGAAAACGATTGAGAGTCTTCTTTGGTGATGCGATTCTTTCTTGAAGTCTAAATGCACTATCAAAATCAATCAAATAGACACATAACTGTTGATCTACAAGGATATTATTGGTGTTCAAATCAGGATGATACACTCCTTTTTCATAGAATAAGCGCAAACAATTCCCAACGGCTTCCCAAACATCTTTAGTGACTGCATCGGTGCTAATCAATTCCGAAAGCGTTGTGGAGTTCTGAATTTCCATCGTAATCAAATCGGCTGTGTAATCAATGCCCAATTTTTTAACTCGAGCTGCAATGGGTTTTGGCACCGGTAAATTCATTGCGCTAAGTTGATTAAGCCTATTGTACTCACGAATAGATCTGGCTCCATTCATTCCTGTCCAGAGATACCGATCCTTTATATAATCACCAATGATTCCGCCTCTGTGATAATGCTTCAAAACACAACTTTGATTCTGACACTCAAAAATAATTGTTTCACCCCTGCCTGAACTCAATACATCAGTATTTTCATCATCAAGCCATGTTCTTGAATCAAAAAAGTCTTCATTAATATCCTTGATCAAATCATCCGCATATATGATGATGTTTTCATTGTCATGAATTAATAAGTTACTCATAGTTCTATGTCTAGAGATTTCTCCGAAGCTGCAAATCAGATTTGCATTCTAAGATTATCAGCACTGGGTGATTGCTGTCACGCTTTGGGTGCAATTAATCGTTTAAAAAAAGAGATGCCTGCTGCAGAAATTACTTGGGTGATAGGCAAGAATGAGTATCAATTATTCAAGGGCATTGATGGCATTGAGTTTCTTGTTGTCGATAAATCAAGCCTGCTTAAGGCAATGTTGAAAATCAGGCAAGATTTAAGAGGAAGAAGATTTGATGTTTTGCTGAATATGCATGCATCAATGTCTGCCAATCTCATAAGCGCCATGATCTCATCCGATAGAAAGGTTGGATTTGACAAGGCGAGGGCTCGCGATAAACAAAATCTATTTTGCAATGAATTCATTCCAGCTAAAAAACAACAACATGTTGCCGATGGGATGATTGAATTTATAAATCATATATCTAAAGAAAGTGATCATCCCATATGGGAGTCCATTGACTTAAGTCCTGAAGAAAATGAAGCCAAGGAATACATTGATGGAGATAAAACAACATGCGTCATCAGTCCCTGTAGCAGTCAAAGATACGGAAAGGATTACAATAGAAGCTGGCCGATCGAAAATTTTATCGAGATCATAGAGTACCTTTTGAGCCATGAAAATATGCAGGTGATTGTCACTGGGGGGCTGTCCCAAACTGAAACCGAATATTCGAATAGCTTGGATAAAAAAGGCTTAAATGGAGACTTTTTAAATCTGATTGGAAAAACAAGCATCAGAGGAATGGCAGCAATCATAAAACATTCTCAATTTGTCATTTCACCGGACTCAGGTCCAGCTCATATTGGAACCGTAATGAACAAACCAGTAATAGGGCTTTATGCAATGAGTAACCCCAATCGCAGCGGTCCATACCATTCAAGAAATTGGACAATTGATAAATACCCAGAAGCCTTGGAGTTATATGAAGGAAAAAAAATAGGGGATTCTAAATGGGGACATAAAGTCAAAGAACCAAAAGCAATGCAATTGATTAAAATCAAAGATGTTAAATTAAAGATTGATGAGGTTGTCTCACATGTTAAAAGAAGCACTCAAAACTGAGCGTCTTGTAATCAAACCTCCAGATATAGATNACAAAGTTGAGTTAACTCAATTNATCAATGATTATGAAGTTGTTCAATGGCTCTCAAATATGCCCTTTCCTTATCNGCTAGAAGATGCCGAANTATTCATTGAACAATCACAAGAAAAAATATTGAAGCATGAAATTAAGACTTACATGATTTTTCATAATAAAAAAATGATTGGAGGGATAGNNNTGCGAGANTTTAATGAANATTCATGTGAGNTGGGNTACTGGCTTGGAAANAAATATTGGNGCAAAGGTTTTGCNACAGAAGCAGTGGGTCGATTATTAGANCTGGGATTTGATGAGCTANATNTAAATGAAATTT
>NZHF01000021.1 GCA_002691305.1 Gammaproteobacteria bacterium
TTTTTTTCGGTATCATAGTATTTTGAATCAATTTCAATTAATTCATTTCTTTCTTCCTTAAGCCTCTTTTCATTTGAATTTGCATCTATTACTATACTTTTTTCTCGATCAATATCTTCACCAATTGTTTTAAGAGAAGATTTAATATTTGTTATTTCTTCTAGTTGCTTAATTTGTGGCCAAGGTGACTCTGGATTCACATGATCGATTGTGATTGGCGAGACCCCGCCCCAATCATTGATACCGCAATCCAGAATTTCATCAAGATAGTCAGAATTAAGATTGGGTGGACATTGGATATTCATGTCTTTTCCAAAAATAATTCTTGCTGCTGATAGCGTCCAAAGAAGATCTTGTTTGGATGCAGGAGAATGTTTTTTCATTCTCGTATTTTCTTTGGGGATAAAGTTTTGAATGATCACTTCTTGGATATGACCGTAATCATCATGCATGTTTTTTATTTCAAGTAGACTCTGAATTCGCTCTTCAATGGTTTCACCAATACCAATCAGTATTCCGGTGGTGATTGGTATCCTCAGTTTTCCAGCATTTTTTATTGTTTGCAGCCGAACTTTTGGTGATTTATCGGGCGATCCATAATGCGGCCCACCTTTTTGACAGAGTCGTTCAGAGCTTGACTCCAGCATGATTCCCATGGAGACCGAGTGCTCTCTGAGCATTTCCATTTCTTCAATTGTCATATTTCCAGGATTTAAGTGTGGGAGTAAACCGGTTTCCTTATAGACCAATTCCGCCATTGAGCCTAAATATTCAATCGTCGTCTTGAATCCCAATTTCTCAAGGTGATTTCTCGCAGTCTCATACCTCAGTTCTGGTTTTTCGCCAAGTGTAAATAAAGCCTCCTTAACATATTGCGATTTACCTTGCTCTGCAATGGAGAGAACTTGATCGGGCTCAAGATAAGGAGATCCGAGTTTTTTTGGAGTTTTTGCAAAGGTGCAATAATGACACACGTCACGACAAAGCTCGGTCAGAGGAATAAATACTTTCTTTGAATAGGTGATAACATTTGTTTCACTCTTTCTGATTTCATTTGCTTTTTGCATTAAGCCTTCTAACTCGAAGGAATCAAGAAGAGAGAGATAATGATTTAGTTCTTGTTTGGGCATCAATCTTTTATAGCTTTTTCAGGGGTTCAAAACAATCTTAAATTCATATCTTCAGTGGGTTTTTTTCAGGTTGATGTTGTTCTAGGAAGTATTCCCAATCGTCTTGATCATCTAAATCAAAGCTTAACCCATCAATGCATTGAATATTTGTGCCCACTTTTTTTAATTCAGCAGCCTTTAAATGCTTCATAAAACTATTCTTACCAAATTGAAAACCAAATCTTCGAGGCAACTCACAGATCAATGCATTTGTTCCACCATCTTTTTTTGCTTCGACAATGGTTAAGCCATCATTGTGCGAGTCAATCATTGCTTGGATGTCATTTTCTTCCACAAGCGGAATATCAATAGATAGATAGATCAACTGTTTTGCACCCATTTCGCAAGCCCAGTCCGCAGCTGAATCAATCTTACTTTTAAAAGCTTTATTGTTTTTTTCTTTGTGGATGGTTAGCTTTGAATGTTTTATCGTCTCNGNCCAGTTTGTTTCNGAAGTCAATATCATTACTTTTTGGATTCCTCTTAATTCAAGAAGGATATGAATGAGACGCGTCGATAGATATTTAGCCAATTGAATTCTTTCATCTTGATTAAGAATGGACGAAAGCCTGCCGAATGAACGTTTGAAATTATTGATTGGTATTATTGCCCACATTTATAAAGCAATCTCTTGAATGAATTCAATGCTTTCTTCAGCCAATCTCATTTTTTCTTCTTCAGTGTTAACTATGATTTCCGCAAGTTTGACTTTAACCCCCATCTTTCTGATTTCTTCTGTTTGTTTCTCATCGCTTTTATCAATGATGATTCCATCAATTAAACCATGGTAGTGTTTTGCAATAGATAAAGCAGAGACTTCAATGCCCATTTCTTTCATTAATTTTGATGTTGGGCCTTTCACAGATTCATGACCAACGATGGGAGAAATAGCCACTTTTGGTTTTCTATGTTTCTCGATTAATTTTCTAATTCTATTGATTGAGAGGATTGGATCTATGCTTAAAAAAGGATTGGAAGGGCAGAAGATGATTCCATCTAAATCTTTATCGAGCAAAGCTTTATTGACCGCCTCTGTTGCAACTGGTTTCTTGGATTTAAAGGAAATATTAGAAACCTTTGGCTTGTGTTTCTGCCTTACAAAGTAATCCTGAAAAGATATCTCTCCTTCGGATGTTTCCAGGATGGTTTGTACCATGTGATTGCTCATTGGTAAAACATTGGTACTGAGACCAAATTTTTTGCTGATCTTTCTTGTTATTGTCGTCAAAAGCTCNCCCTTTCTTTTTTCTTTTGACCGAAAGAGATGCAATGCCAGATCTTTGTCTCCAAGTTGAAACCAAGTGTCTGCTCCCAATTCTTTCAAGACATCNAGGGTTTTCCATGTTTCATCTTCTCGTCCCCATCCCGTTTCTGGATTATTTACTCCTGCCAGCGTATAAATGACTGTATCGATATCGGGACAAATATAAAAACCCAAATATAAAAAATCATCGCCTGTATTTGTAATGATGCTTAGATTTTTCTGTTTCAGAATATTATTTAAGCCCAGAGCAAGTTTTGAGCCCCCAATACCTCCACACAGTGCAACGATTTTTATATTGTCATATTTCATCGAAACAAATCTTCCTCGGCTGGCCTGATTAGATTCTTAACGGTATCAGAGTCATCACACAAGTCCAAACCTCTCATGATGACTGCGGGAGTGCCCTCAGAACTTTCACCCATCAAAAGTGTGGATGCAGATGCGATCTGATCNGCGACACCAATGATTGTTGTTTGTAATAGCCTTCCGTCCCTATCAAACTCATTGTTTCTTAGATCTATTAGAGTCTTTAGTCCAGAGGAGCCCAGTGCGTGTCCAGTGGTACCCAGCCGCCATGCTCTGCCTATGCTGTCTGTAATCAAAACCCCAATCTTAATTTGATACAAATCTTCGAAATATTGTTTGATCTTTCTTGCAGATTTATCAGGATCAATAGGCAGCAGAAGCACTTCATTGTCTGGTCTTGCAGTATTGGATCGATCAATCCCNNCATTTGCGAGGATGTGCCCCAGTTTATGCTCAACAACTAAAATGCCTTTTTCAGCACGTATGATTTCGCATGATTCTTGTAGGATTAACTCAACCAATCTAGGATCTTTATCGGTTTTTTTTGAGACTTCTATGGCTTTTTCAGAGGGGTCTACTGTTTTTAGATCGATAAATCTATCTTCAGATTTGGAAATGATTTTCTGTGCAATAATTAAGACATCCTTATCCTTCAAAGAGATGCTTTGATCGGTTAAACATCCATTGATAATTTGAGATAGATCATCACCCGGATTGATTTCTGGGATATTTCGAATCGCAGTCAGATTGAGCTCAGAAGCCACTTCTTTCTTGTTCATTTCAGGTCACTAATTAAATGTCAGTGACTGGTAATCTTTATACCCGATGACTTCAATTTGTGTTTTTGGTTGATTGAAATGAGAACAGATGTCAATGCTTCAGCAGCGGCAGAGTTCTCAATTGAGCCTGCATGCCAGCAGTTTAGTCCAAGATCAGCAATGAGAGTGATTACCTCATGAACGGCATCATCTGAGTTGCCGCATACCAATACTTCAGCATGTATNGGATCTTCTGAGCCCACTAAATGAGAGCCAATATTCTGCAAAGCGGATACCACATGAACGTCCTCACCAAGAATGAGTTGAGCCTCAAGTGCTGCAGAACCCGATTCTGGGAGGCTTACTTTTGTCACTGGTTTGGAGAGTGGAACAGTCGTATCGATTAAAATTTTTCCTCCNAGAAATGGTTTGATTTGCCGGAGTGTTTCTGAATGACTAGAGTAGGGCACAGTCAGGATGGCTATTTCACAATTTTTTGCGGTCTCCATTAAATCACTGCCTGTGACATTTTTGTTCCCAGTTTCTGNATTNATTTCTTCAGCAACAGAAATTGCTTTTTCTGCATTTCGTGATCCTATTATTATTTGATGACCCGCGGTTGACCATTTTCTCGATAATGCAGACCCAAGGGCACCTGTGCCACCAAATATGCCAATTACTTTTGCTTTACTCATCTTCGATAATTCCTTTTATTTGTCTTACGGCTCCATCCGATGCGGAGGAAGCCAATAGTGCATATGCCTGAAGAGCCAAGCTGACAGTTCTGTTTCTCTTATGGGGTTTCCAAGCTTTTTTTCCAAGAGCGGTCATTTCTTTTCTTCTTTGATTCAGCTCTTCATCCAAGAGATCAACATCAATGGATCTTTTAGGAATATTAATATTAATGATGTCTCCTTCTTTAATAAGAGCAATGTAACCTTTTGATGCTGCTTCAGGCGAAATGTGGCCAATGGATAAGCCAGAGGTTCCCCCAGAGAATCTTCCATCTGTGATTAACGCACATTTCTCTCCAAGTCCCTTGGCTTTTAGGTAGCTNGTTGGGTAGAGCATTTCTTGCATGCCTGGCCCACCTTTAGGCCCTTCATAGCGAATAACCACCACGTCTCCAGCAACAATCTCGTCCCCAAGAATTGCATCAACCGCATCATCTTGGCTTTCAAAAACTCTTGCTGGCCCACTGAAGGTTAGGATTTTTTCATCCACGCCAGCCGTTTTTACAATACAACCATCTTCGGCGATGTTTCCTTTTAAAACCGCCAGTCCTCCATCTTGACTGTGAGCATTATCTGAATTCCTGATGCAGCCACTTTCTCGGTCAATGTCCAGTTGAGGATATCTCTTGTTTTGTGAGAATGGTTGGGTCGTTGGTATCATCCCCGGTGCCGCTGAGTAGAATTCTTCGACTTCACTGGATGGTTTTCTATTGATATCCCATGTATTGATGGCATCCAGCAATGTTTCTGAGTGCACTGTTTTACTCTCAGAATTAAGTAATTTTGCTTTCTCGAGNTCTCCCAGAATGGCCATGATGCCACCCGCCCTATGAACATCCTCCATATGAAAACTGCTGCTTGGTGCAACTTTACATAAGTTTGGAACCCTTCTGGATAGACGATCAATATCATCCATTCCAAAGTCAAGTTCACCTTCTTTTGCAGCCGCAAGTATATGAAGCACCGTATTGGTGGAGCCTCCCATGGCTATATCCAATGTCATTGCATTTTCAAAGGACTCTAGATTGGCAATATTTCTTGGAAGAACGCTCTCATCATCTTGTTCATAGTATTGTTTGGTTAGCTTGACAATCGTTCTTCCTGCTTCTAGAAAAAGTTCCTTGCGATCAATGTGGGTGGCAAGCACGCTTCCGTTCCCAGGAAGCCCAAGCCCTAGGGCCTCAACCAAGCAATTCATGGAATTGGCAGTAAACATTCCTGAGCATGAACCACAAGTAGGGCAAGCAGATCTTTCAATTTTTTCAACCTCTTCATCTGAAACGTTTGGATCTCCAGCAAGAACCATGGCATCAATCAAATCTAAACTTGCTTCCTGTCCTTTGATTATGCCTTTTCCTGCTTCCATTGGACCGCCAGATACAAAAATGGTCGGTATATTTAACCGCATTGTTGCCATTAGCATTCCAGGAGTAATTTTGTCGCAATTTGACAAGCAAACCAGTGCATCCGCACAGTGGGCATTTGCCATGTACTCAACTGCATCTGCAATTAATTCCCTAGAGGGTAGGCTATAGAGCATTCCTGAGTGCCCCATTGCAATTCCATCATCAACGGCAATGGTACTGAATTCTTTTGCAACACCGCCTGACTTTTCAATTTCTCTGGCAACCATTTGACCAAGATCTTTAAGATGGACATGCCCGGGTACAAATTGAGTAAAGGAGTTAGCGATTGCAATGATGGGTTTCCCGAAATCATCATCGCCCATGCCTGTTGCACGCCAGAGAGCTCTCGCTCCTGCCATGTTTCTNCCATGCGTTGANGTTTTNGATCTNTAATCAGGCATACATATTCCATTGAATTAATGTGTAATATTATCTCATTTCCTGATCATAAGTATATTTCTCGTGGTAAAGTAATCTTTTTTTATAGTGAAAAACAAATAATTAAATGTTTGCAAATAATAAATGACTGAATCCCAGAAAAATATCCCAGTTGCTTCCGATGATCAAAGCGACAGTCATGAATTCCAAAATGAATGGCGAATGGAAATGCATGAGTGGGTTGAGTCATTGCAGGCAGTCAAGGACAGCTATTCAGAAAGAGAGGTAAAAGAGCTNCTTAGNGAATTACAAAATTTTGCATTGAGTCATGGAATATCTCTCTCAGAAGCAACACTCAACACGCCTTATAGAAACACCATTCCACTCTCGGAACAACCAAGTTATCCAGGTGATATAGAGATGGAATCAAAAATAGAAAACATCATCAGATGGAATGCAATGGCCATGGTGCTCCAAGCATATGATCTCGGAGAGGGACTGGGTGGACACATTGCAACCTATGCATCAACAGCAACAATGACAGAAGTCGCACTCAATCATTTCATCAAATCTAGATCTGAAAATTATCAAGGGGATATGTTGAATATTCAAGCGCACTCATCTCCAGGAATATATTCAAGAGCTTTTCTAGAGGGGCGCTTGTCAATTGAAGAGATAGGNAATTTTAGAAGAGAGCTTCAAAAAGANGGGGGATTGCCATCGTATCCTCATCCAAGAAGAAGACCGGAGTTGTGGCCGAGCCCAACGGCTTCAATGGGCCTCAANGGAGTGTCTTCAATTTACTATGCTCGTTTTTCAAAATATTTAGAGAACAGAGGATTGCTTTCAAAGAAAGGCGGAAAAATATGGGCGTTTCTTGGCGATGGAGAAATGGATGAGCCAGAAACAATTGGAACAATCAATATTGCTTCCAGAGAAAAGTTGGACAATTTAATTTTTGTTGTGAATTGCAATCTGCAACGATTAGACGGTCCTGTAAGAGGAAACGGAAAAATCATACAAGANCTAGAAGCAGTATTCAGAGGATCTGGCTGGGATGTCATTAAAGTCATCTGGGGTTCAGAATGGGATCCTTTATTTGCGATCGATCAAAACGATGTGATGCAAAGAAGAATGGATGAGGTCTTGGATGGCGAGTATCAAATGTACTCTGTTTCAAGTGGCGAAGACCAAAGAGCACATTGGGTNAAAGANAACAATGAGCTTGAGTCTATTATGACAAATTTAAGCAATGATGAACTCAAAGACATTAAACGTGGTGGTTTTGATCATAAAAAGCTATATGCAGCATTTGATAGAGCTAGNAAATCATCAGGAAAGCCCACTGTCATTCTTGTGAAAACATTAAAAGGTTATGGATTAGGTGAAGGATCTGAAGGTCGAAACATTGCACATCAAAAGAAAACAATGTCTGACGAAGAAAGAGTCGAGATTGCAGAAAGANTNGGTATCCCGCTTTCTAAAGAAGAATGCATTTCAGCAAAATTTTATGTCCCTGATCAGGATTCAGAAGAAATGAGATACATGCACAAGATGCGGCAAAAATTAGGCGGTTATCAACCGGTAAGACATCAGGAGTATAAGTCTCTTAAAGCACCCGATTTAAATCAGTTTTCAGACTTTACAGATGNAATTGACCGGTCGATATCCACCACTTTGGCTTTAGTTAGAATGATGTCAAAAATGCTAAGANATGAAGAGATTGGACCATACTTGGTNCCAATTATCCCGGATGAAGCAAGAACTTTTGGAATGGATGGATTGTTTTCACAAGCAGGNATTTACTCACCTAGTGGACAGAATTATGAACCTGTAGATGCAGGCACAATCTCNCCATACAAAGAAGCTAAAGACGGACANATTCTGCAAGAAGGAATTTGTGAGGCNGGAGCTCTGGCGTCATTCATGGCTGCTGGAACNGCTTACTCGCATTCTGAGTTACCAATGATTCCAATTTATATTTTCTATTCCATATTTGGCATGCAAAGAGTTGGCGATATGGTTTGGGCATGTGGCGATGCCATGACCAAAGGATTTTTAATNGGNGGCACGGCAGGCAGAACGACTCTAAACGGTGAGGGCGTTCAACATCAAGACGGTCACTCACATGTTTTGGCATCCGTCGTTCCCAATATGATGACTTATGATCCAGCATTCGCATATGAATTAGCTGTGATCATGCAAGATGGGATAAAAAGAATGTACCAAGATCAAGAAGATGTGTTTTATTACATCACTGTCTACAATGAAAACCACACTCACCCTGCAATGCCAGATAATAGTCATGATGGCATTCTGAATGGAATGTATTGCTTTAAAAACGCTTCTGAAAACTTATTAAAAGAATTCAAAGGAAAACCCATACATTTACTGGGAAGCGGTAGTTTGATGCAGCAGGTTATTGAAGCTCAAGAGATTTTAGAAAAAGAGGGTATCCCAACATTTATATGGAGTGTTACCAGTTACAACNTNTTGCATAGAGANTTCCGTGAGTCAAAAGAATCCNAGCAGACATCTTACGTCGAGACAATTTTAGAAGGCCATGATGGACACTTCTTATCTATAAGCGATTGGATCACNTTACTCCCAGACAGCATCTCTCATCTTTTTCCAGGAGGTTTGACAACNCTTGGGACAGATGGATACGGTTTAAGTGAAACACGAGAAGCGTTAAGAGATCACTTTGGNATTGGNGTTAATACCATTGTCAANAAAGCGAAAGAACTATCAGTCAAGTAATAGATTTGAGATTTCTTTGATGTGTTCAGGGCCAGTACTGCAGCATCCACCTACAACATAAGCTCCTGCTTCAATCCATTTTTTAGCTTCTTCGGCATATTCTTTTGGCGAAACTGTTTTTGTATTGGAATGATGGTTAATATCGATATCACAATCAGGTCCTAAGTCAGTAACCGGATGTTCCAAAACAGAAGAATTTGCAAAAATCCCAAAATTTTCTGATTCCTTTAGGGTTTCAATTTGTTGCGTTACACAATCCATCGCCAAACAATTGATCAATTGACATTCAATATTCAGTTCATTTCCTGCATTGATCGCATCGCTTAACGATTCCCCATTTGGCAGATCTTCACCGGATAAACCCCTTGCCGTCCAGCTAAGCCATACTCTATCGCTATATTCTTTAGCAATCTTAGCTGCTGTAATACCTTCTCTTATTGAACTCATTGTTTCACAGAGAATAATATCGGCCTGGTCTTTTGCGATTGCGCCTATGCCTCTATAGAAGTCAGTTATGACCTCATCAGATGGAGTGAGATCTGGTCTAAAACTTGTTTCGATCGGTGGAAATGCTACTGCAATTAGAACATCTGGATGGTCTTCTTTGGCCTCGATGGCTAAATCGATCGATCGCTGTGTTAGTGATTCAAATTTACTCTCTAATCCTTCTCGTTTCAGAATAGCCGGTGTGACATAGTAATTATTTGTAGTAATTACATTACACCCAGCCTTTATGTTTGCTTTATGAATCTCTAAGACTGCATTTGGACTTTCATTTAAGGCATGTGCTGACCAAATTGACTTCTTCCAATCTGGAACTTCATACCCCCTTTCGTGAAGTTCAGTCCCCATTCCTGAATCTAGGATATATTTCATGGTTTAGTAAACCTTTTAATTATCATTTGATAAATAAAGATATTATCAAATTATTAATTAGATTCTAGCTTTTATCTCTCTGATAATAGTAGATATATAAGATGGGAAGAATACCTGCGGTATTAAGAATTGCAAGGCAAATGAACCATACCAGTTGACGATTTCTTGCTGCCTTCCAAAGCGCGGTTAGTTTCCATACTGCAGACCAGATAATTAAAGGAAAGATCCAGTAATACAGTAGCGGTGGCTCAAGCATGATTTATATCCTTTTTATGAATTTTCTATAAAACTTTTCTACAAAAGTTGGCGAGTAGTAACCTGTGTCTTTGTCAGAGATTTTATCATAAGACCTCTTGTACTTATGTTTAACCCAAGCATTCAAATCTGTTTTCTGTATGAAGTTGAAAATAATTTTCTTAAAAACACCACTTTGATTGTTTTTGATTAAAGCGGTTCCAAAATCAATCAGATATGGGTTGAGGTTTTTATCAACCAAGAGGTTATCTTTTCTTTTTAGGTCTCCGTGAGCGATGCCCTTATCATGCATAGATTTTATTAGCTCTAGAAGAGAGTCAAAGAATTGATCATTCCCATCTAATTCAAATTGTTTACTGCGGTAAGATTCTCCATCTATATATTCAAGTACTAAAGACCCATCTTTTGTTAAACCATAGCACTTTGGAATACCGTCTAAATTTTCAAGTTTTTCATAGATTTTGTATTCATGCCTAATACTCCATCTGTTGATTGATTTAGACCACCAATGATCCTGATTGGCTGATTTAATCAGATAAGCTTGTTCATCGGTCTTAAGTTTAAAGAGTCTGCCTTGATTGCCTTCAAACAGGGGGATGGAAGCTGAAGTGCCAAGTTTATCAGAGATTATTTTTAATAGATCCTTTCGCTCCACTTTCTTAGTCTATCTTTGTAAAACAATAAAAACCCAGACCAAAACATAAACAACAATCACTGGCTCATAGTTTGCTACAAGGCTTTTTTTCAGAGACCAACTTCTTAGATCTAATCTAGAAAAAATCTTGCCGTTGAGATCCATTTTGGGCATTAGTGCTGGCGTCATAGATGCCCATTCTTCCCAAGTATCTGGAAAAAGAGATTTTAGCTTTCTGTCC
>NZHF01000022.1 GCA_002691305.1 Gammaproteobacteria bacterium
ACTTGATTAAGCAAGCTCATGTTATCCACAGTTGTTGAATAAAGTTTAGAAAAAAGGGTAAGCAGTTCACTCAGATCCAACTTATCAAAATATTCATTGCTTTGAAGTTGTACACCAATTACTTTTTTAACATTATAAGGATCAATACTGACATCAATGCCATCGATGACTGCTGTGCCATCATCAATTTCTTTAAGCCCCTCCAGCATCTCCAGAGTCGTTGTTTTGCCTGCACCATTGGGTCCGAGTATTCCATAGATCTCTCCTTTTCTGATTTTAAGCGAGATATGATCCACAGCATTGAATGTCTTCTTCTTATGGCCTGGAACCAAGTATGATTTCTTTAAGTCTTTAACTTCTATGATATTCATATTTTTTGGATTTTAGCTTGTAGGAAGTCAAAAATAAATCAATCATTCTTTGGATGCCCATCATAGAAGTAATGATTCCTAATAACTCTATACATATAGATTATCAGAATAGTGTTCAAGACAGTAAATCCGAGTATAAATTCTTGCATTATTGCTTCTCCTAAATAATGAAATTGGATAATTATCTAACCATTATGTATATTTTAACCAAGGGTGAGGTTCTTTTTTTGGAGAAAAATATGAAAAAAATAATTACGTTATCATTGGCCTTGGTGTTTGTTGTCTCTTGTGGACAATCCGAAGCACCGACTGAAAATAATGTGACATTCGATCTTGTTGGAGTTCAGTTTTATAACGAATTCATACCATGTGTTGGTGGAGCAGATTTCAATCAAGAGAATGTTGATGAAATGATGAAAGGCTGGAGATCTTTAAATGTCTCTGATGATCTTTTGGGTGCATGGGGTTATGTTCCTGCATCTGACACAAGTAGATTTGATAATGGCTGGTGGGAACTCTCTTGGGAATCCAAGGAAGCCGCTGATGCTGCTTGGGCTGAATGGGTTCAAGATGAAGAAGCAATGGCATTTCTGGCTGCAAATGAATCAGTAATGGTTTGTAATGGTGAAGAAAGAGCAGCATGGGATATGACCTTTCATAGAGATGTATATTCATTTGGACCTATGACAGAGGATGGATCATTCTTTACTGAGTTTTTCCCATGTAAATACAATGATGGGAAATCATCGGATGATTTAATGGAATCAATTGCACTATATAACAAATGGTTAGATGGATTAGACCCTACTGGTTTCTATGCATATGGTATATATGCTGGCGATGGAACGGATGAATTGGCTGACTTCTGGTGGGGGAACTTTCATGAGAACTCAGATGGTGCAGCAACTGGTCAAGCCTCTTGGCTTGAAAGCGGAGGTGAAGCAAGAGCTTCGCTGGAAGCAACAGCGGCCTGTGGTGTGCCTGAGGTATATAATTCTGGTGTGATCTATGATCCATCTCAACCGGAATATTCTAAGTCATAATTTAGAATCATTGATCAAAAAAAGCCTGCTGTTAGAGCAGGCTTTTTTTATGGCGTCCCCTAGGGGATTCGAACCCCTGTTGCCGCCGTGAAAGGGCGGTGTCCTAGGCCTCTAGACGAAGGGGACCCAAGAAATATCTAAAAATAGAGATATCAGATGGCAAGTATATTTAAAAAAGCAATACTAATCCAATACTATAATCTCTACTTCTCCTAATCCTAAATTACGAATATCTTCTTCTATTTTTGATAGATCGCCAACAATAAACCATGTCCATGTTTCAGGATCTAAATATTTCTTTGCCGCAACATTCACTTGATCAATTGTGACAGCATTATATTTTTCTGGAACTGCATTTAAATAATCATCACCTCTATCAAATGTAACAATTCCTGATACACCCGAGAGTAAGCTACCAAAGGTTTCAAATTGACCATTCAGACCAAGAATGATTTGTTGCTTAATAGGATTTAATTCTTCATTTGAAGCTGGTCTTGAAGACAGATACTCACTGTATTCTTTCTGAATTTCTTTCATTGAATCAACAGTGCGATCAGTCTGAACAGGTGCATAAACAAGCATCGGTCTTGGTCCTTTTCGAGACGATAGTCTTGTTCTAACACCATATGACCAACTCTTATCTTCCCTTAAATTCATATTAAGCCTTGAAGTAAAGCTTCCACCAATGACTCTATTCATTAGATCAATATCAACTTCATCATNGGTTCCATTTGCTGGCAATAATTGTCCTGCTACAATCAGTGATTGAATGGCGCCTGGTTTATCGAATAAGTAGATTTTTCTAGCNNTTGATTCAANTGAAACCTNATAATTCATNTCATCTTCCTGATTTGCCTCAGTCTTCCATCTACCGAATTTAGATTCCAGTATNGGAAGCAGCTCCTCAAGATTNGTGTCTCCAATNGCCACAATTGTAGAATTAGCTGGTGTTATTGTGGCCTCTTTGTGGGCAACCATATCTTGGCGGCTCATCCACTGAATNGATTGCCTTGTCCCATCTCCACTGGANGGTTTTCCGTATGGATGATCTTCGCCGTACATTATCTTAGGAAGAAGAGCAGAAACCACTCCATTGGGCGTTGATAGTGATTGATCAATCGATGCCAACCATCTCAATTTCTTGCGATCAATTTCGGTTTGTTCAAATGTAGGCTCATTAATAACTTCCAACATGAGGTCTAGTGACTCAGAAAAATTGGATTTTAGGGCTGAAAGTGTGACGCTGGATGAATCCAAGCCAGTACTGGTATATAAGTCGGCTCCCAATTCATCTATCTTATCGCTCAATTGAAGGGCATCGTATCGTTTAGTGCCCTCTCTCAACATTGACATTGTAAAACTTGCTAAGCCAGGATTATCTTTCGGATCCGCAGCATGGCCTGATCCAATCAATAAACTTAAATTAATCATTGGAACATCGTGTCTTTCCGCAAAGACTACATCGATACCNTTACTAAGCTTTCCTCTTTGTACTTCGGGTANATTTAACTTAGGAAATGTTTCTGGGAAAGGCAACTTTGAACGATCTGCCAATGGTGTTCTTTCAAATGTATGTTTTTCTTCGGGTTGAACCACTAGTACATAAACACCATCAGTCAGCCAATCTGAGGCTGTTTTCTGGAGCTCTTGTTTTGTGGTAGAAAGCATATCTGAATAAAAAGTATTAAATCGACCGGGATCTCCTGTATAGACTTCTGAATANGCAAGATAATCCGATTTACCACCAAACCCTCCTATTCTTTGAAGTCCTTTNATGAAGGAAGCTCTGATTGAGGTTTTTGTATTTTTAAGGTTTTTAGAGTTAGGTCCTTTCTTTATAAAGCTTGATAGAGCTTCATCCAATGCATTTTCCAATTCATTTAAGGAGACACCGTTTGCTAAATCTGCAGCAATCCAAAACTGTCCNGCNAACTCTCTATCNTAATAAAAGGAAGTTACGCTGGTAGCCAGTTGACGCTTATAGACCAACTCTTGATAAAGTGCTGAATTTTTACCGCCTGTCAAAAGGGCAGAAATCAGTTCAAATTGCGGTTGNTCTTTGGAACCTATCTCTGGCGTATTCCATACTTTGTATATTCGTGCATTCGGCACTCGATCATACATGATCTCTCTCTTTTCACCNGTNCGCTTGGCAATCCATTTCTTTTTCTTTATTGGAGAAGGTCCTGGAGGGATGTCTGCAAAATACTTATAGACTAATTCTTTTGCCTCTTGAAGGTTTATATCNCCAGCGAGTGAGAGCACTGCATTATTTGGGCCATAGTAATTTNTGAACCAATTTTGGACNTCCTCCATTGATGCCGCATTAAGATCTTCCATGGATCCAATAGTGGTCCATGAGTATGGATGACCTTTTGGAAATGTTGCTTCTGAAGCTTGAGTAAATACCCTTCCATAAGGCTGGTTTTCTCCTTGTCTCTTTTCGTTTTGTACAACCCCTCTTTGTTCATCAAGCTTCGCCTCATCAACAACNCCNAGAAGGTGNCCCATCCGATCAGATTCCATCCATAAAGCAAGATCCAGTGCTGTTGTTGGAACNTTTTGAAAATAATTGGTCCGATCATTGTTCGTGGTTCCATTCATGTCAGTCGCACCGACTTTCTGAAACGGAGCAAAATATTCATCATTGTAATTCTCAGTCCCATTGAACATGAGATGCTCAAACAAATGCGCAAATCCTGTTTTACCGGGTAATTCATCCTTGGAACCCACGTGATACCATACATTGACTGCAACCACAGGGATCTTTCTGTCCTCATGAACGATGACCCTTAGTCCATTTGGCAAAGTAAATTTCTCATATTCAATTTCTGGCAATTCATTATTCGCTGATACTGAAAGGGTCAGTAAAAGTGTTAGTGGAAAAATTATTATCTTTTTTATATTCTTCATAATCTTATAGTTTTCTAATGCTTATTTTTTTTAGGACAATAATTGTAAAATAATTAATATGAAACAGCATCAAAAGAAGTCNATTCTTGTAACTCTATTTATTCTNAATGCATCATTTTCGATCAATGTAGATGCATCAGATTTATCTAAAAATATCGATTCNTTGTTTGGCGATCGAGCAGAGAAACCGGGTTGTGCGGTGGGACTTATAGAGGATGGATCATATATTCATTCGAAAGGATACGGCTTAGCAAACCTTGAACACGAGGTTGAAATTGATTTAGATACAATTTTTAGAATAGGTTCTGTGAGCAAGCAATTCACAACAATGGCTATCGCAATACTTGAAGAAAAAAACATGCTCTCATTTGAGGATGAAATAAAAGATCACATTCCGGGCTTAATTGACTATGGTGAAACTGTAACAATCAACCACTTAATCCATCATTACAGCGGATTGGGTGATTATGAGTACATGGACTATCCGGGTCGGTTCAAAAATGCTGTTGGTGAGGAATTTAGATGGGGCAATGAGGACTATCTATCCAATGAAGAATTTCATGCACTAATTAAAACCCTCCCATTGATCAGAAAACCTGAAAAGAAATTTCACTACAGCAACAATGGGTATGTTTTGCTCGCACTTATTGCAGAAAATTCTTCTGGCATGAGTCTTAGAGAGTTTGCCGAAAGAGAAATCTTCCTACCTCTTGGAATGAATGACTCTTTTTTTAATGATGATGTGAATATACCCTTTAAAAATAGAGCGGACGCATACTCACCCACAGATAAGACATCCGATGACTATAAAATCAATGTAACAAACCTCAGTTGGGTGGGTGATGGCGGTGTTTATACTTCCTTAAACGACTTTATAAAATGGGATCAGAACTTCTATAACAACAATCTAGGTAAGGGAGATGAATCGCTTATCAAAACCATGGAAATGACGTTTGAAGAAACAAATGCAAACAAGAGAACGCAAAAGATGGATAAAGAAAAAGAGAATGAGAGCACCTATGCGTTTGCTCAAAATCTTGCTTATTACAAAGGTTATAAGCGTTGGTCTCATTCAGGATCATGGGTGGGATGGCTGGCACATTATGCTAGGTTCCCAGAACTGAAATTCTCAACAGTTGTATTTTGTAATACGGATGAAATCGATGCGACGGTGGTTGCAGATAAAGTGGTTGATCTGTATTTCGAAGACAGAAAAGAAGAATTATTCTAAAAGGCGCTCTTACCGGTAAGCGATCTTCCCACAGCCAACTGATGGATCGTCTCTGTTCCCTCATAAGTCACTACGCTTTCTAAATTGAGCATATGCCTAATCGGAACATACTCCGCACTAATGCCTGATCCGCCAAGCATGTCTCTGCAATCTCTTGCTACGTCCAGTGCCATCCTGACATTGTTCCATTTTGCGAGTGAAACCTGGGTAGGATTCATCTGCTCAAGATCTTTTAGTTGCCCGAGTCTGTATGAGAGAAGGCTGGAAGTAACAATCCTTCTTTGCATGTCAGCGAGTCTGATTTGAATTGCCTGATTTTCATCGAGTGATCGATCAAATAGTATCCTGGTTTGCGTATATTCTAGAAGTTCTTCAAGGCATGACTCTGCAGCTCCTATAACGCCCCATGATATTCCATATCTCGCCTGAGTAAGGCAGCTTAACGGCCCTTTTAAACCAATGACACCTGGGAGTACGCTGTCTTTGGATACTCTAATGTTGTCAAAAAATAGCTCAGAAGTGATTGAAGCCCTTAGAGAGAACTTATTTTCAATCTTGTTTGCGACAAACCCTTTTGTTTTTGTATCGACAATGAATCCTCTGATGCCTTCATCTGTATGAGCCCATATCACAGCAACGTCTGCGATTGAGCCATTTGTGATCCACATTTTCGACCCATTAATGATCCAATCATCGCCGTCCTTCTTGGCATGAGTTTTCATATTCGATGGATCAGACCCGCCTTGAGATTCGGTTAAGCCAAAGCATCCAATGGCTTCTGCAGATGCCAACTTTGGTAACCATTCTTGTTTTTGTTCTTCGCTTCCAAATGCATATATTGGATACATGACAAGACTGCTCTGAACCGAGACAAAACTTCTCATTCCACTGTCGCCCTTCTCAAGTTCTTTGCATATCAGTCCATATATGATTGAATTCATTCCTGGGCAACCATAACCGTCTATGGAAGTTCCGAAAAGACCTAAGTCTGCAAGTGGTTTTATGAGCTCAGATGGAAACTCATGATTCTCAAAACACTCTTGTATGACGGGATCAACATTCTCCTTAACAAATCTGGAGACGGAATCTTGAACGGCCTTCTCCTCATCGTTCAAAAGTGAATTGATATCAAATAAATCAATGTTCATGGCATCTAATGATTAAATTATGGCGTGCTTGCCTTGGATGATCTCTTTATACATCCTCCAGTCTCCTCTCAAGCTATATAGAGGGAAATAAAAGGTTGCTGGCTTATTCTTCTCAATAAAAAAGTGCCCCACCCATGCCCAAGCATAACCAGACAAAAAACCATAAAAAACATACTTTGGATCCAGCGATGCAAGAAAAATGATCATGAAAATAAGTGAAATGGTTGTTCCAATAAAATGCAGCAACTTATTGTGCTTATTCTTATGCTCATCTATGTAATAAGGGTAAAACTCTTCAAAATCTTTAAATTCTTTATTCATAACAAATATTCTATCAAAATCATTTCGTAATAAGTGTCGATCTGAGATTCATTAGTAAATCCTTTGTGGTCTCCCAGTTGATGCAAGCATCGGTCAAAGAGACTCCGTATTTAAGCTCATCTAAGTTCTCTGTAATTTTCTGATTGCCTTCATTGATGTTGCTCTCAAGCATCAAACCCATGATTGACTCATTGCCTTTTTTCACCTGATTGACAATGTTCTTAGCTACCTTGGGTTGCAATCTAAAATCTTTATTCGTATTGCCATGACTGCAGTCGATCATGATCTTGTTTGGAAGATCTCCATCCATGAGTTGTTTTTCGCATGATTTGATGCTTCGGCTGTCATAATTGGGCTTTGTCCCTCCTCTTAGAACCACATGAGAGTATTTATTCCCTTTTGTTTGGTAAACAGTAATTCTTCCGCCATCATCCAAACCTAAGAAATGGTGAGATTCTCTTGATGATTTAATTGCATTTACTGCAACCGAAAGTGATCCGTCTGTACCGTTTTTAAAACCAACAGGTGTCGATAACCCGCTTGCCATCTCTCTGTGCGTTTGAGACTCTGCAGTCCTTGCTCCAATTGCCGTCCAACTTGTTAAATCCCCTAAATACTGTGGCATGATTGGGTCAAGTGCCTCAGTTGCAACTCCAAGCCCCATCTCATTAAGGTCAATGAGTAATGAGCGAGCAATATGAATGCCTTTATCAATTTGAAATGTATCGTCAATATTTGGGTCGTTGATCAAACCCTTCCAACCCGTTGTTGTCCTGGGTTTCTCAAAATACACTCTCATCAGAACCAAAAATTCATCTTCCACTGCTTTTGAAAGATCCTTCAGTCTCAAAGCATAATCTTTAGCAAGATTCGTATCGTGTATAGAGCAAGGGCCAACGACGACGACAAGCCTTGAATCCTTGCCGTCTAAAATATTCATCAATTCTTTTCGTTTAGACAAGACTGTCTTCCTGGCCTTATTGGTTAAGGGCAAGGTTTCCTTGAGTGCTTTTGGAGAAGGTAACTTCTCTTTTGCAACCACGTTAATGTTGTGTATTTTATTTTTCATTAACTTTCATCTACTTAACAGGGACAACAGTTTAATCAAAGAAAAGAGAGAAATATATCTAATTTAGGGTCTGTTTCATGGATTCCTTATGATTTGTTGGCTACACATATATCCTGGAGTGCCCGCAATTGAACCACATGGATAGGCGGCGGCACCGCAATAATAGATATTCTCATAATCTAAAAAACCATAGAAGTTTTCGCTTGGGTTGGATGAAAAAGTTCGATCAAAATACATCTGCTTATTGGTCAGCATGGTTTGGTCGATGTTGCCAGATGGAAAGTAAAACATTTCCTTAAGGTCTTTTGGTGTGGATAGCTTGCTCCAAAAACAATCCTCAGGATTCTCAATGTATCGAAACAATTGCTGCTTCAGTTCTTCTTCTATGTGCCCTAAGTCCTTTCCATTTGAATTGAGTGAAAGGTTTTTAAAGAAAACTGCAATCCGATCATGCTGTATAGATGGATCAATTCTTCGGTCAGCAGCGCCTTCGCAATAGATCTGCATAAAGCCTGGGGCATATTGAACTGCATCACTCAGAATTTGTTGAGAGGCACTTTCAAATGCATCAAGTGTGTCGACTGAAAAGATAAAGCGAAACGCAGAGTCTGAATCTGCATGATCTACCCCCTCCTTCCATTGAATTGGATTGGAAAAGAATAAATTCATCTTTCCACTACTGCCGGTAAGTTCATTTTCAGCAAAGAATTGATCTTTATCAAAATCGGCAATGATTGAATGTGCGGTAAACGGATCGGTTGCTAAAACTAAATCATCGAATGCAATCCATTCCTCGCTCTCATTGGTTTTCACCAATATCTTTTTATTATCCAAATCCTTATCGACCAAGCTTGATGACAGCCTGAGATCAATCCCGAGATCGATGTTGATGTTGGATAGCGTTTGAGTGAGGTTCCATATTCCCTGAAAAACAAAGCCGTAATATCCCTTAAAAATGGACCCAGAATCCATTATCGGGATAGTGAATGCAGAGTATTTCTCTGAAAGTGAAACAGGTCCACTCTCTGTCACGGTCATGGCCATATAAATCTTTGAAAAGTCACTCTCAAAATAATGATTCATTAAAGATCTCGCATCGCCCGTAATCCATAACTTTACCAAATCACTGCCCAATGATGACTTTGCCTCATCTATAGAGGGAGTTCTTGCTTTTTGATAACCGGATTGAATGAAGTTTATGATTTTAGCCTCATCGGCCCTAAACGCTCTGGCATCTCCAGATTCTCCCCATTTATTTTTCAATTCAGTATCCAGCTCAATCGGATCTCGATAGATATATGTGGGATCATTCAGACCGGGAAAGAAAGCAAGCTTTGGTGATTCAGGCACAAATGTTTTCAGTTTCTTTGATAAACCAGTCTCTTTAAACACAAAGTCTTGCATTAACCCAAGCACTGATGCACCAGATGGATACTGAAATTCTTTTTCGCCATGATGAAATGATTCCATGGCACAGGCACCCCCTATTGTTGCTTTTTTCTCAATTAGAGTGACATTATGACCAGCTCTTATTAAGTAATTGGCGGCGACTAACCCATTAATCCCTGCACCTACAATTACTATATTTCTAGACATGGAAAAAGAATAAGGTCGATGCAATGATTGTTATCCATATCGAGACTGCAAAAACAACTGGCTTAATTGATAAGCTTAAAATGGTACTCAACTGAAACTTATAACCAATCATAAAAAGACCAATCTGAAATAAAGCGATGCTAATTCTTTTCATGATGGATTTGATCTCTCCGTCAATACCTAAAGTATTCCCAAAAATAACGAAAGCGAGAAATACTAAAATAAAATACGGAAACTCGTAATCTTTATTATTGCTTTTACTGAAGATTGAAGCAGCTATTAACAATGGGACGATCCATAATGTTCTGCCCAATTTTATTACGCTTGCATATGTTACAGACTCATCAGAATAAAGACTTGCAGTTCCAACCACCGAGGCAGTGTCATGAATCGTCAAAGCAGAAAATATCCCAAATTCCTCATTGGTCATTTCGAAGTATTGACCAATGTATGGAAAAAGAATGATTGCTATTGCATTCAATAGAAACACCAAACTGATGGAGGCAACCAAGTCTTCGCTTCTTGCTTTAATGATGGGTGCGAGGGAGGCAATGGCTGTCCCTCCACAGATTGCTGTGCCTGATACGAGTAAAAGTGTCAGATTTTTTGGCAAGTTTATTAATTTACCAATCAGAATCCCAAAAATCATAATTGCAATCACATAAACGGACACGACTGGAATATAATCAGCACTGATATCACCGAGTGCTTTTAAGCTGATTGTGCCGCCCAAACAAATAATCCCGGCTTTTAAGAAATTTGAGCCATTCACACCAATTGGCTTCAAAGCAAACTTAGTATTCAGAAGTGATAAGAAAATCCCTAAAAATAAACTCAGCGCTGCCTGCTCAAAAAAGAGAGCCACTGCTAGAAAGATTAAAAAAAGTAACAAAACCATCTTAACCGCTAGCCCATCTGACAGAAGACCAGCTTATTGCCATCTAAATCCCTGACGTAACCACCATAAAAGGTTTCCATCTTTTGCTCGGGTGCGCCTTCACATGTCGCACCGGCTTCAATAGCTCTGTTGTAAATTTCATCCACCTCTTCTGGTGAATCAAATGTGATTCCTGTCATTGAGCCGTTCCCGACAGTCGCGGCATTTCCATCGTACGGAGAGAAAACAGCAAAATAGGTCTTTGTACTCATAAAATAATAGAAATAGGATCGGTCATTCCCTTTAAAACTTTTTTTATCAAGTTTGCCAAAGACATGATCGTAAAACTTCTTTGCTGACTCAAGATTATTTGTGCCCACTGAAATGTAACCACCCATATTCGCCGCCATATTTTTCTCCTTAGTATTTCTTGAAAGACATATACGTCACTGCAGAAAGTCCTGCAGTACTGAATATCATACACATAACCATGATCTGATATCTAGCTGCCATAAGAGGCTCGATGCCCGATAATATTTGACCCGTCATCATTCCAGGCAAAGAGACCAAACCGACAGCAAATAAAGCATTGATTTGGGGTATCAAAGCTGTTTCTAATGCTATTTTTCTAGAGTCCTCATAATCTTCACCACGATCCTTCTCAATAAAAAATCGTTCACCTGCTAGGCTTACTGTGTTCATGCTGTTTGCGAATATCATTCCAGCAATTGGAACCACAAAACTTGGTTCAAACCATCTTGGTAAATCCACAATAAATTGACTGATCAGATAAAGAACTGCCAACCCAGATAATGCGAGCGATAGAAAAATAACCACAAAAGGATATATACCGTTTTCCTTCAGGGGTCTCATTGCTATCCAGGCCGACATGGAAATCATGAAAAAAACGACCAATCCAATAACCATTGGTTGATCTGTTTCAAATATATATGTAAGAACATAGCCTATTAGAAGCAGCTGAATGAGCATTCTAAAATTTGCATAAATCGAACCAGATACCTTTAAGCCCCATATATGCATGATACCTATGAGAAGAATCACAGGAATAAATCCGAGCATTAAGTTGGCTAGAGGAATAAAACTAATTTGTTCCATTTAGTGATCTTGGTTCACTATCAAAGCTTCCAAAACTCTCGAAGAAAGATATTCAATAGATGGTCTTTCGGTATCAAAAATATTCCAACCATTGAATACCATGACTAGCTCATGTTCTGGAACCACCATAAGATACTGACCACCGTAACCACTTCCACTAAATATCCATTTTTCTTCATTGGTGCCATAAGGCACAAACCACCATTGAAATCCGTACTCGCGATCACTTCCCTCAATTTCAATGGTTGGAGACATTGTCTGCTCAACCCAATCTTTTGTTAAGATTTGCTTTCCATCAGAAACGCCCTCATTGAGATACAGAAGAGCAATCTTTGCAAAATCTTTGGTTGATAAATAAAGCCCGCCCTCTGCATCTGTTAATCCTGTTGGTGTTTTTTTCCAATAATATCTTTCTATCCCAATGGGTCTAAAAAGATGTTTCTCAGCGTACTCTTGCAAACTTTCTCCGGTTGCTTGTTGCAATATGTATGACAGCAAAACGGTAATGCCGCTGTTATAAACAAATTTACTGCCAGGTTCGTGCTCCATTGGCAATGAGAGAATATATTCAATCCAATCATAACTATTCTCCATGCTTGCAGCATCGTTTAGGGGATTAGTGTAGGGATAGCTGTCCTCATCCCACNGAATTCCTGAAGCCATGTTTAAGAGATCTCTGATGCTGATTGATCTTTTAAGCTTGCTATCAAATAGATGGTCATATTTTGAGAAGTAATTAACAATTTTAGTATCAATACTGTCTAAATGACCTTTTTCAATGGCAATGCCAACTATTGCAGAAGTCACGCTTTTGCTAACAGATTGAATCGTATGAAGATCAGTATCTTTATAGAATGGGTGCCACTCAGGATTGTAATAATTGTATTGTGGCGTTGCTAAACTTCCATAGTTTTTGTTCATGATGCGAGCTTGTTCACTTTTTTTATTTCTTGTCAGCTCTTGATAGTTGACTTGGTAATATTTTTCAAAAATTATTTTTTCATTTTGGATGAGTAAAAAGCTATCAATGTATCCATGATCTCCGCTCTGAAATTCGTTATGAAGTTTATCTATGATTGCTAAATCTATTTGGCTGGAATCTCCAATGGTTTCAATTTGATTGGTCATAGACATAATTGAGTGACTGAAAAATATTAAGATAAATATAAGGTGGTTTTTCTTTTTGTAGTTATGCATTGTGACTATTCTATAAGTAATCTTCAAAACGTTTGATGGTTTCATCACCCAATGCCTCTTTTAGAGGTTGAAGCTCCGTTTCAAAATTTCTCCACTGCTCAAGACTTCCTGTATAAATTGGTTTTCTAACCTGTTCAGAGCTTGCTGTCCTTACAGCACGTTTATTCTTATAAAACTCCAAGCATGCAGACTCATATTTGACCCCGATATGATCCAGTAATTCGCGCGTCATGGTCTCTGTATTTTTGACATTATTCTCATATTGCATTGTGAAGATTTTCTCAGGAATCAGATGATTGAAATGATCCATAACATCTAAATAACAGTTATAAAAAAAACCGATGTTATCTAAGTCGTAACTATACTCATGGCCTCCAGCAAAATGTTGCTTATAGATTGAGAATCCACAAGCCATGGGGTGTCTCCTAGCATCAATGATAATCGCATTGGGTAAAATCTTATGGATTAAACCTACCCTTTCATAATTGGGTGGTAATTTATCAATAAAATAAGGCTTGTCTGTTCGGTATATTGAGGTCTGATTTAAATATTGCTTACCAAAATCTGCAAGTTGCTCCTCATTAAAGTACTTAAATGATTCTGGATATTTTTTATCAAAATTTAGCCCTCCGTCAATGATAATTTTTCTTTCCAAGTTTGGAAGTGTCATCAATTCCATGGTGCCTTCAATCTCTGAGTGGCTGGATAAAATTTGTTCGATGAGAGTTGACCCAGATCTTGGCATTCCAATTATAAATATTGGTGTTGGTATGTCTTGTTCATTAGCCTGATTATTTAGAGTATCGGAATCAAATCCATCAATAATTTTTTTACAAAAATTCTCATGGTCCTTCTGAGTAAAATTTAGATTCGGCCGAAGATCATTTGCTTTCTTATACCAAGTGAATGATTCATTGTATTCGATATCAGACTCGTATGCTTTGGCAAGCGCAAAAGCTGCTTGGCACCTTTGAGCAGGATTGTGGCTCTTATTTTCAATGATCTTTTGCATGCTGAGTTTATCGTCTTGATTAAATTTATAATCCTTGAAGTCAGCCAAGCCCCACCAACCAGCTCCATTTCCAGGTGTACGAATTATGCAGTCACGATATGCTTGTTCACTCTCGGTTCGTCTGCCGAGAATTTTAAGTGCATGTCCTCGGAGAAGATCAACTTTGCCCAGTTCTTCAGTATCATCTAGGATTTTTTTTGCGGCTTCTTCTGCTGCACTTAGCTGATTCTCATATGATCCAATATGCCCATAGACCTTACTGAGAAGTATCCAATTTCTATAGTCTGAATCGAGTTTTACAAGACCTTGAGCTTCATCGACAGCCAATATGAATTCTCCCAATCTCTCGAGGTTCTGAATCAATGTTTTTCTTAACATTGCATTGGCTGGATGATGTTGTAATGCATATCTGAGAATCTTAGTACACTCTTCATGAGCGCCCGCTCTAGATGCCAAATGTGCAAGCATAAATGAGCCTCTGGGATGTCCTGGATGTCTTGCAATCATTGATCGTGCCATCTTTTCAGCATTTTCAAGATAGCCATTTTGAAGTGCATTTTGCATTTCTTTATATTCCTCATCCATTGGATCGAGTGCTTCAGATTTTTTTACTGCATTTACTGCGGACAAGTAATCTCTCTTCTCAAAATACAATGCCTCAAGGAAACTCCAAGCCGGGTAAAAATCAGGATTGACCTCTATAGACTTTTCAAAATGAGTAATCGCTCGAGCAGACTGTCCGCATTTCATTGCAGCAAAGGCTAGATCACCATGCGCTGAAAATGAATCTGGAGATGCTTTCACTGCTGCTTCAAAATATTTAAATGCCTCAGTTTCATCGCCTGCTCTCATATAAGCAGAGCCGCTCATTGATAAAGCGACTAAATCATCCGGGTTAGATGAAAGAATCTCTTTGAGACTAATGATGGCATCATCAGTATTGCCTTTTTGTATCTGATCAGCAATTGTCTGATATCTTTGTTTGTTTTCTTCAGTCAATTTTCTCATCCAAACACTAAGGGGCCTATTTAAAGACCCCTCTCTCAAATACAAGAATGTGTTTTATATTTCCTAGAAACTATAGTCCATTCGTACTGCAACCGTCCTGTCTGGTGCATAATATGTATGGTAAATATTCCAGTAAGAGCCAATGTTTCTGGATCTGGCATATTTATATTGAACAATCCTATCATCGAGTAAATTATTTACGACCACATTGAGTCGAGTATTTTCACTCACTTGAAGGCTAGCTTGNAGATTCACNACTTCGTANCCATCAGCGATGTCNTGGTCTTTGACATTAAAGTGTGTCTTGAATTTGCCATAACCATTGACATCTAGTCTCAANTTGCCATCTCTTCCTCTAAAGTTAATGGCCTTATCTATAGCGAGATAATAGTTGTACTTGGGNACCATTGTCATGTCATCGCCATCGGAAGCCCCAATGCTTGGGACATCAGAAGTCATTTCACTGTTTGTTCTCGAATAGTTAACTATAAGCTTTAGGTCATCAGCCAGTGCAGTTGTTGTCTCTAACTCAAAACCCTTAGATTCAGCTGTAGCTGCGTTTGCAGTGTAACTAAACCCACAAGTATCCATATAGACCCTCGCTTGTACGCCTGACCAGTCAATTTGATAAATAGCTCCGGAGTACTGAACTTTGCGGTCAAAAGCCAAACCNTTGAATCCAATTTCTATGTTTTCTGTTTGATCCGATGTATATCTATCGCTGTAGTTTCCTACTGCAGGATCATTTCTACAAGATACAGGTGGTGCTGATCCNTTGTTTCCTCCNGGTCTGTATCCTTCCGANTAAATACCAAAAACAGCNAAGTTTTCAGCCGGTCTGTAGTTGGCACTCAGTTTAATTCTATTGCCATCCTCTCCATCTTTGATGTCAGTAGTATCGTTATTCCAAAGACCTGAATCAACATAGTAATAATCATTTTCAATGTCATAAAAACGAATACCGCCAGTGAGCTCGAGAGTTTTGCCGTCCTCAAGATCCATTGTATAACTGACCTCTCCAAAGTAAGCAGTTTCAGAGTCATCCCATCTGGTTTGGCTTCCGTTGTAATGAACATTTCCATTTCCATACATATCTATGCCTAGCTGAGTTGGATCCTCATATCCCCACCAGTAGCCCCAGAGATAATCTGCTATTGCTCTGCTTCGATTATCACTTGCATGGTACTGCCATTGAACATTTGGATTCTCATCCCCTCTTGAATCATCATGAAACGCTCCAACTGTCCACTCAAGTGGTCCTTCGCCACTGGATTGCAAACGAAGCTCATGAGTGAGTCTGGTCCAGCCATTGGTGTCATCTATCCATGTTCTGAACATGTCTTGAGCATCATATCTGGACCAATGATTCTGTCTGCCAGCAGTATTGCCGTCTCTGTATGATCCGGCATAAGACAAATCTACGCCATCGAAAATATCGTCTCTGTCAATTGTCAGAGCAACCAAACTCGTGGAATTTTCATCAAAGTGGTTTAGAAGATACCAAGTCGCAAAATCCGGATTATAGTTGTCTTGAATTAGTCCACCAATATGTGAAAGCTTACACTCTGGTCTAGATGCGCCTGAAGGACAGGATGGAAATGCAAGTTCAACATCATATCCATAAGTTGCATCTGTATTTGGAGTTAGAAGTGCCTCGTAATAGTAAGGTGGAGTTGAAAGATCAACGTTATCATACGCATCTGAGGACCATTCATCTCTTACATAACTGAGATTGACTCTTGTTTGATCATTAGGCTCCCACATCAACTGAGCTCTAATAAATTCATCCTCTGTTTCACCTCTGTGTCCATCATTTAGATTTATAATCTTTCCTGTTTTACTACCGCTGTGTGCAGTGACACGCAATCCCAACGATCCTTCTACGATTGGAAGATTGACTACTCCAAAGGCTCTAACCTCAGTTCCTGGTCGGTGCTTTTCGTTTTGGAACATCACAGACCCAGAGATCTCCATTTCATTTAAATTTGGCTTATTTGTAATGACATGAACCGTCCCACCGATAGCATTTGAACCATAAAGAGTGCCTTGTGGACCTCTGAGAACCTCTACTCGCTCAACGTCATAAACATTGCTGAAATTAAATGGAACACCATCTGTCCAAACATTTGTTGTTCCTGGAGCTGAGCTATTAGACCCTGAAAGTCCTCGCAATATTAGCTCACCACGAGGTGATGCTGCACCTGCTAGTGTTCTATATAACGATTCTTTATCAATGATATTCCTAACCTTCATTTCTTCCTCAGAAATGCTGGAAATATTCATTGGAATATCGAGTACGATCTCCGGTTTCTTTCTAGCAGTTACAATGATCTCATCGATGCTCTGTTGTGCTTTGATTTCTGGAACAGCAAGAATTGCTGCTGAAGTAGCGACCGTAGCTGCTACTTTGACTCTGTTCTTCATTCGTTGGATATTTTGCTTTCTTCGGATGACTTTTGATCTTCTCAAAGCCTTTTGATGTTTTTTAGACATAAATCGTTATCCCCTTATTTCATGCTATCTATAGATAATGCAAATAATTTGTCTATTTATCAATAGTTAACTTCATGTTAATTAACATTCGTACTTTTTTTACTATGATCTCCATTCTATTTCTTAAAGAAAAGGATAGAAATTTTGCTTGAAAATCAAAAATATGAGTCTAGAAGTGACTCAACTGCCCGCCTTCCTTCACCGGCCGCTCCAGACCAATATTGATGGCCTCTGAGCTCTGAATGACCTATTGCAATTCGACCATATGCTTTCCGAATAATATCTGGTGGGGCNGNTTCTCCATTCACTCCAAATCTAAAACCCAAATCAGGATTTACATATGCATGGCCCCATCTATTCAAAACAATACCCGCAATATCATTGGCTGGATCAAATCCAGCATCCGAGAACATCATGNCCATTTGTTCTCTAATTTGTCTTTCGTAATCGGCAAATGTGGTACCGAGGATTTCAGCTCGTCCCATTGCACCCTGCTCTTTTCTTGTTAGTCCTGGTTTATATATTGGNGCATAGAACGTCATCACAATGGGTTTATCTGGATGCAATGGTTGTGATTTATTTCCAACAATCATTGGCCGACGAATATTGCAACTGAAACCAAATCCTTTTGACCAAATCGCTGAAGAAACNCCCAGACGNTCTAGAAAACGCCAATTTGTTAGAGCAACATTCGCAACNAGAACAGGNGAATGACCAAAATAAGTATATGCCCGATGATACTCTTGAGGCATGTCTTTAAGTATATGACGGTTAACCCAGCCACCAGATGCCATAACAACTGCTTTTGCATTCAATTGATTCAGTTGTCCATCTTTGGCATAAACGATTCTCACTCGCTNATTTTTCTTNCCTTTACCTTCGTTCTGAACACTGACAACCGTTGAATCAAGTCTAATTCGTACAGGCTTATTTTCTNCNTCAAGCTTTNTNAAANGCTATNTTGCCGAATAANANTTCCTCNAATGANNTACCCTNAGATNGCNTCNGNNTTGAGTTTTTTTACAAAGTGTCTNGCAATACCTGCGTTNCCACCAGGGAAGCTCTGAAGTGGTGCTTCATCATACTCGGANGGTCTATAAAAACCCGGCATCTCAAAATATTTACCCCAGTATGCGCTGACGGCATCACAACCAAGACCAATGACGCTTGCCATGATTGGGTCATAATATGATGTCACCTCAGGCGGCAGACCCAATTCATCCTCATAGTAGGATTTCAAAGTAATAGTATCCAACCACTTTTCTCTCTCCAATGTATCTGTATTCCTTGTATCCAGGGATCGAACATGTGTGAAAGCATCTTGGACCTCTTTGCTCCATGGAGTCGATCCTAGGCCAGTGTCCCAAACATCTTTAACCCAAGGTTTTGATTCATTTTGAAAAAAATGACCCACATCAAATTCTTTTTCCCGCCAAAACCAGTCATAATTATCAATAGGAATCCTCATATTAGCTGCAGATCCTCCGGGCTCAACATAGCTGAACTCTCGAGGCATATTTAATGCAGAAAAGTAGTCATCTGGTCCACCATTTGTCGTAGGTATACCAAAATCATTAGACCCTTGTGGTCCTGAGATATGGTATCCATCTACATTGAAATCATTGCGTTTTGCTTCTCCTCCAAAGATAGGATGATTATCAAGGATAAGAACGCGACCCGAGGGATTGAGGCGGTTAAAATGATAGGCTGCAGATAGCCCCGAAAAACCTCCACCAACCACAACAAGATCATATTTTTCACCTGAATCAACCGCATATTCTGATTCAGCATTAAATCTCCCCGCTCTTATTTCATGCGCTGTCTTAATAAGCTCAGGAGTGTTGCCATGAGATTGAGAATAATCACCCATACCACCGGGTCCATACCAATCAGAGTCAACATTGAAGGAGTAATCGCCCTTTGAATTGGGCTTACCTAAAACTTCTCGACCAGATCCAATGGCAGCAGAACCAAGAATTAAGGATGAACCAATGACAAAATCCCTTCTAGTAATGGACTTATTCATGCCGAGTTCTTTTTCGTATTTTGATGTCATATCTATATCAAGTTATAACAGGTTTATAAATTTTTCCAAAATGGAAGGGATGGTGGAGCTAGACGGGATCGAACCGACGACCTTCTCGCTGCCAGCGAGACGCTCTCCCAGCTGAGCTATAGCCCCATTAAATCATTCAATCATTGATGACCGCATTGAATCAGTATCATCAAATGCTGTAAAAGATTTTATCTTTCCATCTTCCAAGGTAAACATATGCAACGCATATGTATCTAAACCTTCAGCAGTCATGTAATTCAATACGTATACCGTATCTCCAACTGTATCTATATTCATATTTTTTAAGTTGAATGCAGGCCAGTGAACGGCTATGACATCAAATACATTTTTGATCACTGCATCTGCGCCATAATGAACACCGGATTGTGGAAGATCGCCAAAGATTGTAAATTTTAAATCATCCGCATGAAGTTTTTTCCAGCCTTCTATATCCCCAGAACCAAAAGTTGCATAAGCTTTCTTTACAATCTCTGCATTGCTCATTTCACCTTTAGCATGATGACCAGAGAACAATGGGCTTGATATTAATAATAGTGAAATAATAAGAATCTTTTTCATTATGTTTCCTCGTTAGAATTTTCTTTTATATATTCTATTGCAGCATCAATCCTATCAACTACAGTTTCCTGATCCAATAAGATTAAAGTTTGATCTATAGAAGGCGATTGCGTGCCTCCTGTTACAGCAATTCTGATGGGTTGACCAATCTTGCCAAATCCAATCTCATGCTTTTCACAAACTGACTTTAACGCCTCTGAAATTGACTCTTGATTCCAATCAGATTCTCTTAGGGAATCAACCACATCCTCCAAAGGAGAGATAATCTCATTTTTTAGAAACTTCCCGGCAGAAGCTTCATCGTAATTAATCTTATCTGCAAAAAGACTGTCACAACTAAGCACCAA
>NZHF01000023.1 GCA_002691305.1 Gammaproteobacteria bacterium
GAAGTTGTTGCTGGTTACTTTTTCCTATGGGGTGATGTTCCATCCGTTGCAAATAGTTGGAGATTTTGTACGGATCATCATGATGAATGGAAAAGTTCAAGTGTTCAATTAACCTGTCGTATTGATCAGAAGAAAAGTGTTTCGGGTAAACCTGGTGCATGGCCATATATGGATTTCTTATTGACAGGTGGTGAAGGATGTAGTAAAAATGGTGTAATACATCCACATTGTCCAGGTCAAACAGATGATGAATATCGTACAACGTTTGCATTATGGTCAATCTCCCAATCACCGATGATAGTTGCAACGGATGTTCGGAATTTCACAGGTGTTATGTCAGAAACTATTTTAAATAAAGATATTATCAAATTATTAAATAGATGCTACCTTTTATCCCTCTGATAATAGTAGATATATAAGATGGGAAGAATACCTGCGGTATTAAGAATTGCAAGGCAAATGAACCATACCAGTTGACGATTTCTTGCTGCCTTCCAAAGCGCGGTTAGTTTCCATACTGCAGACCAGATAATTAAAGGAAAGATCCAGTAATACAGTAGCGGTGGCTCAAGCATGATTTATATCCTTTTTATGAATTTTCTATAAAACTTTTCTACAAAAGTTGGCGAGTAGTAACCTGTGTCTTTGTCAGAGATTTTATCATAAGACCTCTTGTACTTATGTTTAACCCAAGCATTCAAATCTGTTTTCTTTATGAAATTGAAAATAATTTTCTTAAAAAGACCACTTTGATTGTTTTTGATTAAAGCGGTTCCAAAATCGATCAGATATGGGTTGAGGTTTTTATCAACCAAGAGGTTATCTTTTCTTTTTAGGTCTCCGTGAGCGATGCCCTTATCATGCATAGATTTTATTAGCTCTAGAAGAGAGTCAAAGAATTGATCATTCCCATCTAATTCAAATTGTTTACTGCGGTAAGATTCTCCATCTATATATTCAAGTACTAAAGACCCATCTTTTGTTAAACCATAGCACTTTGGAATACCGTCTAAATTTTCAAGTTTTTCATAGATTTTGTATTCATGCCTAATGCTCCATCTGTTGATTGATTTAGACCACCAATGATCCTGATTGGCTGATTTAATCAGATAAGATTGTTCATCGGCCTTAAGTTTAAAGAGTCTGCCTTGATTGCCTTCAAACAGGGGGATGGAAGCTGAAGTGCCAAGTTTATCAGAGATTATTTTTAATAGATCCTTTCGCTCCACTTTCTTAGTCTATCTTTGTAAAACAATAAAAACCCAGACCAAAACATAAACAACAATCACTGGCTCATAGTTTGCTACAAGGCTTTTTTTCAGAGACCAACTTCTTAGATCTAATCTATAAAAAATCTTGCCGTTAAGATCCATTTTGGGCATTAGCGCCGGTGTAATAGATGCCCATTCTTCCCAAGTATCTGGAAAAAGTGATTTTAGCTTTCTGTCCTCATATTCAATTGCAGTTGGGTAATAAAACCACAAGAAAATAAATGCAGTGACGAAAGACCAAAAGAAACCATTAATTAGACACAAACCTATCAGGATCATTATATTTCCAGTGTAGAGAGGATGCCTCACAAAAGCATAAGGCCCTGTCGTGGAAAGTTCTTTATTTTTTAATACGAACCCCGATGCATACATTCGGGTGGCTAGGCCCAGAAGAATGATGCTTATAGCAAAATTAGATGCATAAGGAATAATTGAATTTGAAGATGTTTCAAAGCAAAAAACACTGACAAGGATAATTCCAATGCTTTGTCTAGAAAATTCATGATAACGCATCTCTCTGATGAGATGTTTGATNCCCGATAGTTTTGGTAAATCGTTCGTTCGATTTGACATAAGCTACTGCCTTTTACTATTTACTTCCTCAATAAATGCTTTATCAATGGTTGTGATGCCTTGACTTTTTGCCTCTTTGATAATGCCTTTGAGGGCAGTTTTTACAAAGACTTTGGGTATCCCGGTTAACTGTTTGCAAGCATTTTCCGTGAAAGTGATTTCTTCATCAAGTCTATTTGCAATGTACATTACCGCATCATGTTTTGCTCCTTTATTCTCAGGAGTTGGCAACCAGAAAGGTTTTTTATGCTTTGCAAACCAGAATTGGTTTGCATTTCTAAAGCCAAAGCTGATTGGCATATTCGGTATTTCCATGTCATTTCCTTTGTCTAGATTTTTCTTCCATCTTTCTCTGAGGTGGACATGGTTAATCTTTAAAAGCAAATATTCGGTAAATTCTGTTCCTGCATAGTGAAAATCTTCTGGATTGTCATTCAGCTCACATTCGAAAACCTGAAAAGCTTCTTTGATAACTTTCGGCCTTTCAGGATCAGTGACAAATGATTCTGTGGGACTATTCTCCAGTTCGAAAGTGCAGTCCTCCATTTTTTCTTCAGGCGCTTGACCCGGATACCCAAGGTCAACAATATTTGGGATATGTTTCTTGTCGTATTCGACAAAATTAAGTGCACATTTTTTATTTCTTAATAAGTTTTTTGATGTATTTGATCCACGTCGAGATATCACAATCCATTCTCTTCGCTCAATGACACCAAATGGGAATGACAACTGATAAGGACCAATACTCGTTACTCCGTCCTCGCTTACAGAAGTTATTAGAGCGAAAGAGCTTAGAAAATACGAACTAGATTGATACCAGTTATTATGCATTGGGCTCTCTACCCACTTTTCAGTTTTCTTCTTCCAAAATGACATATTGTGATTTTAAGCTTTTTTACAACATAAATACTATAATTAAAACAATGGTAGATCTAAATGCATTAGACGATTCTCTTAGAGGGAAGGTGAGAGGCAACCCGGTTGCGGTGAGCCTTTTCTATTCTGAAATCCCAGAGGCATACAAAAAAAAGAAGGTAGTTCCTTGCTCAATTCTGAGACATGCAATGGATAAAGGCGAAGTCGTTTCGTTTGATAAGGATCACCATGACTGCACAACAGGAGTTTATACAGCAGGCGTTCATGAAGGAACAGAGGAAATTAGGAATGGCCAATACCTAGCTGTCAATATTCCAGTTTACACCGATGAAGCTGCCGAGAAGATCAAATCAGGGGATTATGTTCTTCCTCAAAATACTGTTGTTGGAATTGGAGCTGCTCCACTATTGGATGTACCAGAAAATGTCAAAATCGACTGGATTGCTGTTGTTTGTAATCCTCACTGGGCTAATTTTATTGGCGGCGCTAGAACCGTTATAGATGGAACACCTCCAAGGGGAGCTTGTGGATCATCCTTTTGCAGCGACCTATTTGCAACACCATGGCACGATGACAACGTCGTAATCACCCCCGGTGATTTAGGTGGAAGAATGAATAATCGGTTAAAGCCGGAAGAGATGTTTGTTGTTGTTCCGAGCAAATATCTAGAAAGCTTATTGGCTATTATGACTTCTGTGCCTGATGCTAGAGCCGTATTGGAAGCAACCAAACCGGAAGATTCGGATTACTGGAAAAAGCGTGAGCGGGCAAAAGAAGCCAAAGAGGTAATTGATCGATCCAATGAAGAAGATTCTTTTGACTCAAAAACCAGCATGAAATGGAGCACGGAGGCGAAAGCAATGATTTCTCAAGCTCCCCCAGGTATCGTTGAAATGGCGATCAATAATGTTGAAGATTTTGCCAGAGATAAAGGGATTGATGAGATTGTTGAAGAGGTTGTCATTGACCAGATGAAAAGCGTGGGAATGGATCCCAATATGCTTTCATAGAATTTTTAGAAATTATTTAAGATCGTATAGAAATCATCTCTTAACTCAGAGACTGAAGTTGCTGGACTCATTGTTGCAAAAAGAGAGCCGTCTTGATTAAAGACAAAAATTGAAGCGGTGTGATTAAAATCATAGCCCCCATCTTTGTTTATCCTTTGATAAAAGACACTCAAATTTGAGCTAAAGCTTTGTATATTTTTATATGTGCCTGTTACACCAAGCATGCTCTCATCAAAGTAACCAATGTATTCATCCAATCTCTCTGGAGTATCTCTATCGGGATCAAGTGTCACTAGAACAGTATTGAAATTCTTTGAAGGCAGATTCTGATTAACATCATTTTTGACCTCAGCGAGTTTGTATATAGTCGTTGGGCAGACATCGGGGCAGTTTGTGTACCCAAAAAAAAGAATTGTCCAATTTCCTTTAAGGCTTTCACTGTTGAAAGTTTGATTATTCTGATCAATCAACTCAAAATTATCCAACTCCATTGGTCGAGTGAGTATTTTTCCAGTGAGCAGTGTTGGTTTCTTTTGCAATAGTGATGGTAGCGATTGAAAGTAAGCAAACAATACACTCATTCCAAAAAGAACAAGGAACACAAAGATGATGTTTCTTCTACTCATAACCATTCCTTAGAACCATTGCATCGCTCCTCAAGATCTTAATGCTTCCTTCTACCTCGAAATAGATCATCAGCTCGATAAGATCGGACTCTTTGATCATTTTATTGGGACTGTTTAACATTAAATGATAACCACCAGGCTTTAGATTCAATGTAGAGTTAGCTGGAATTTCCAATGCATTTAATTTTTTCATTGAGGATATGCCATCTTCGGTGAATGATGAGTGCATCTCTATTTTCTCAAAAGCATTCGACTTTAGTTCCTTTATAGAAATCTCAGTAGAAGACGTGTTTGTGAATTTTAAATAACCCGCGAATGTTTTTGAATTTGGAGGACCCGACCTAATCCATGCATCATCTATCGCAAGTTCAGCATAACTTGTGTGCCCGAAAGAGACCAAAAAAAGGGCAATAAGGATAAAAAAATTTAGACTCTTGGGCCGCAAATGACTGCTACAGGATTATATTCTGGGAAGAAGAGCATAGAGAGAAAGGCCCAAGCATTGAACAAGACCAAGATAAGAAAGGGTATTGAAGCCAATCCACCGAATAATAGAATATATTTTTTATCTGTTTTCATCTAGACGCCATTTTACATTTGTATATTCGCATATCAAGAAAATCTGGATGGCCTAAAGTTATCAAGGAGAGGAATGCTTTTATTTTCTAAAATCTCTTCAGTAATGAATTTTGAAACGATTGCAGCCAAACTGATTCCACTGTGCATCATCGATATATAAACCCCTTGCATATTTTTTAAACGTCCGATGATTGGAATTCCATCCTTCGGCAAGGGTCTCCATCCTATAGAAACTTGATTGATTTTAATATTCTCAAGTCCAGTAGTGAATTTTTTTGCTGTATTCATGATTCTTTCTGCATGCAGTTCTTCAAATTCCTTGGATGGAAATTTATTTGGTCGTCCCCTCAGACGATCATTATGATTTAAGGGAGCACCATCTTGTTCTCCTAAAAAGATTACCCCATTTTTTTGCTGATGAATATGCACACCCGGCCCAACAATTATTTTATTAAAACGATCCTCAACGGGTGCAGATCTCAAAATAATTCCAGGAGTTGGAGTCAATGATGCATTGAGATCTAGGTTTTTATCAGTATCAATCCCGCACGCAAAGATTGCATGATCTGTTTCAATAGTTCCCTGAGTGGTATCAATGGACTTGAGANCCCCATTCCTTCGATTGAGCCTTAAAAACTCACATGGAAAAATACTTTCTCCCCCTAAATCTTCAAACTTATTTCGAATCATTTGAATGGCTTCGATTGTGTCTAAAGCACCATCCGACTCGGAATGCACAACGTGATCATTTTTTCCAAAATAAACATTGGGCTCCATGCGTTCAGCTTCTGGCAATGAGANGAGGTTTACAGGTGTGTATGTGGGATATTNTTTTANTGCGCTGATCTCTGNGAATAATTTTTCTTGTTCTGAACTTTTTTCAAACCATTCAAGTGATCCGCTCCACTTGATGTCAAAATTAAATTCTGTTTCAAGTGATTTATAAGCATCGATTCCTAGCTGTGACAAAAGATTATAATTGTATGGTTTTTTAGGATATGTGGCGTTGATCCAAGAAAAAGAATGTCCACTTGCACCAGATGCAGGAAATGCTTTATCAATTAGAATCACTTTCGCACCTTTTTTTACCAGTTCATATGCAATCAGTGTTCCTATAATTCCAGCGCCAATCACCACAATTTTTGGATTTTTAAGTATCGCCCCAAGACTCCTGCTCGATTGCACTGAGAGTAGGGCAATTAATTTTGTGAATGTTCTTCTATCCATTTGAAGAGAGTTCAATTGCAAGATATAGGAATATAATTCCGCTGGATGCAAATAAAGTGGTCAGCCCATGATAGAACTGATTTTCAGTTTTTATCAACGTATTGAAAAAGACGACAGTNAGTGCAATTGTGAAAAATTGTAGAAAAATGATCTCTTGCTCAAAGAGGTAATAGGCACATATGGTATTTGCAATTCCGATAATTGTAAGAGGTAGGAAAGGCAATACTTTTTTGTGATACATAATCGGCATAATCAAAATTAGAATAAAACATGAGTATTTAACCAAAGGTATATCTCCAATAAGNCCATATAGGATTATGCACTGACCCACTAGTATTGAGAAAGAAAATAGGCCATCGAGTAANCNATATCCATTGCCACTTGCAGAACCTTCATTGACATACCATTCATCTAAATGATTTTGGCATATTTCAAAAAAACTGCCGACCATTAAGAATAAAACNGCATAGAAGAGGCTTCTTGCATCATGAATCCGTTCAGATAGGAATGCTACATTCTCATTAATCAAAGGAATAAGGATCAGTGGTATGAATAATGCATATAAATGGATAGGGAAGATCCACAAACTCATTTTTGCATCTATTTTCATTAAAGATAATGATACAACAGTANATTTNAGAGGTTTGGTTTGATTAAGTTTTAGACATCATCAGCTTTAAATATTTTNCCAATGTGTTTCTCNCCCCTTTTTTTTGCAAGTTTGATTTGCTTTTGTCTTTCNGCAAATCGCTTCTCTCTGTCCTTGCTATGAGTGCCATAACACTTTGGACAGCTGATTCCTTCAACATACTCTTCTGTTGCAATGTCTCCCTCATTGATTGGCATTCTGCAGGCATGACAAAGAGAGAAGTCTCCCTCTAATAATCCATGCTTGATGGATACTCGGTCATCAAAAACAAAACACTCGCCGTTCCAAAGGCTCTCGCCTTCATCGACTTCTTCTAAATACTTTATGACTCCACCATCCAATTGATAGACTTCATCACATCCATTTTTGATCATAAGCGAGCTCGCTTTTTCGCAACGGATTCCTCCGGTACAAAACATGGCAACTCTTTTTTTATCTTTCATTAATTTTTCAAGGTTGTCATCGGTCCATTTAGGAAACTCCCTAAAAGAGTTGGTTTTAGGGTTAATGGCATTCTTAAAAGAGCCAATGGAGAATTCATATTGATTTCTGGTATCGATGACGAGAGTATCGGGATCATTGATCAATGCATTCCACTGCTCATTATTAATGTGTTGACCTGTTCTTTTGGAAGGGTTGATATCGCTTACACCCATGGTCACGATTTCTTTTTTTATCTTTACCTTCATTCTTGCAAAGGTTTTTCCAGACGCATATGAATATTTGGGCTTTAGATCCTGCAGATCAGGATCGGCCCTCAAGAACTCAACAACTTCACTTATGTTCTTATCTCTTCCGGATATGGTTGCATTAATCCCCTCATTGGCAAGAATAATTGTTCCGAGGATATCCCTTTCTTTGCAAAAACTTTCCAGATCCTTCTTTCTTTTGGAAACGCCACCCCAGTTGACGAACTTATAAAAAGAAATGACTGTTTTCTGATCGCTCACCTAAGAATCAATAAGTACGATGTAAAATAATTTCTGCCAAACTGATCAGAGCTTTTTTATATTTGCTATTGTCGAGCGATTGCATTGAATGCAATGCAAATTCTGTTTTGTCTCGGGCATCATTGATTGAAGAAGCAATTGACCCTGTTGATTGAATGCATGCAATGATTTTTTCTGCATCTTTTGAATCTTTTTTTAATATGGCTTGACTGATGATGTCTTGCATATCCGGTGTGGCACGTTCGAGAGCATATATCATAGGCAGAGTTACCTTTCCTTCAGAGAGATCATCGCCTACATCTTTGCCCATGACTTCAAAAGAGGAACTGTAGTCCAATACATCGTCTACAATTTGATATGCCATGCCCAATTCTTTGCCACATATTTGAAGAGTATTTATCACGGTTTGAGATTGATTACTTAGAAGTCCCCCAACAACCATTGCAGCCTCAAAGAGTTTTCCAGTTTTTCGATAAATTACTTCGAGGTATTGTTCTTTGTTTGTATTAGGGTTTCCACTATTAATGAGTTGGAGCACTTCACCTTCAGCAATTGTATTCGTTGCATCTGACATAACCTCCATAATATCCATGTTATTGATTTGAACCATTATTTGGAAAGCTCTCGAGTATAGAAAGTCACCAACCAGAATCGTCGATTCATTNCCAAAACTTTGATGCGCTGTTTTAATCCCCCTTCTTGAATCAGAATTATCCACGACATCATCATGGAGGAGTGTCGCGGTATGAATAAATTCGATCATTGCTGCAGCTTTGACGACACGATCAGTATCAGATGCCCCACATGCTTTTGCAGAGAGCAGAACGATCAGGGGTCTGATTCTTTTTCCACCGCTCTCAACGATGTATTGAGAGATACTGTTTATAAGCTCTATATCGCTTGATAGCTGTTTCTCTATTTCTTGATCAAGCATCGTCCACTCATCAGAAACAAGGTCTCTTATTTCATTGAGGGATGCTTTTTGACCAATGATTTTTTCTACGCTTTTCATAATGTCTATCATTCTCATTTTCAATGAGANCTTGCACAATATATCAGACCATTAAAATTATTGAATAAAAAAGCTTTAGTCTATAGAATTGCGTTCACTTTACGTTGGATTTATTAGAGAAAATGTACGCGATAATTAAAACAGGCGGTAAACAGTACCGAGTCACTAAGGGCGAGAAGCTCAAGCTTGAAAAACTGGATGCTGAAATTGGCAAAAAGGTAGTATTTAATGAGGTACTATCCGTGGGAGAGGGTGCCGATCTCGAAATTGGAACTCCATACTTAAAAGACACGACAGTTGAAGCAAAGGTGCTTGATGAAGGAAAATCAAAAAAGATTGAAGTGGTCAAATTNAAAAGAAGAAAGAATTACAAAAGAAACTTTGGTCATCGTCAACATTATTCNCTGGTTGAGATAACAAACATCAACGTTAAGAAAGCCCCATCCAAAAAGGAAGAGAAAGAATAAATATATCGAGGATTTATCATGGCACACAAGAAAGCAGGCGGAAGTTCCAGAAACGGAAGAGATTCAGAGTCCAAGAGACTGGGTCTTAANAAGTATGGTGGCCAGATAGTTAAAGCCGGTAACATTATTGTCAGACAAAGGGGAACCAAATTCCATCCGGGTAAAAATGTTGGTATGGGCAAGGATCATACCTTGTTTGCAAAAACTGATGGCGAGCTTAAGTTTGAAAAGAAGGGCCCAAGTTTAAAGCAATACGCTACCGTCACTCCTGTCTCAGGCTAGTTTCCCAAATCAATCAATCAATTCTCCTCACATCAAACTGTGAGGTTTTTGTTACAGTAAAAAAATGAAATTTATAGATGAAGCTGTTATCAACGTCAGAGCGGGAAATGGCGGCAATGGAATGGCGAGCTTCAGAAGAGAAAAGTATATCCCAAANGGNGGACCTGATGGCGGTGATGGCGGTTCGGGAGGAAGNGTTTATCTCGTTGCAACCACTGGCATTAATACACTGATCGATTTCAGTGTTCGAAATCAATTCCAGGCCATTTCTGGTCAAGCAGGCCGATCAAGAAAGCGGACTGGTTTGAGTGGAGAAGACCTCTTCATCAANATTCCATGCGGAACCAAGATTACCAATCATGAGACTGGAGAGATTATGGGCGATCTAACCAAAGATGGAGAGACTTGTTTGGTTGCAAAAGGAGGCATTGGTGGAAAAGGAAATACGAGATTCAAATCCAGTATCAATCAAGCACCACGGAAAACAACATCGGGCACCAGTGGTGAACAGAGGAAAGTAATACTCGAGCTTAATCTTCTTGCAGATGTTGGATTACTCGGTTATCCAAATGCTGGAAAATCAACATTGATCAGAGCAGTTTCATCAGCCAAGCCAAAAGTTGCCGATTATCCATTCACTACGCTCAATCCAAATCTAGGAGTGGTTAGATTAAGCTTCGATAAAAGTTTTGTGATTGCGGATGTCCCTGGAATCATTGAAGGTGCATCCGAAGGTATTGGTTTAGGCATAGCATTTCTGAAACATTTATCNAGGACAAGTCTTNTGCTTCATTTAGTGGATTTAGGACAGGATATCTCANTCAAGGAATCCGCAAACGAAATAAAAAAACTAGAGTTTGAGTTAGAGAAATTCGGCAATGAACTTTCTGAGAAAGAGAGATGGNTGATATTCAATAAAACCGATTTGATAAGNGATTNGGAGAAGAAATCTCAGTTGATTCTTAATGAGCTTGAATGGAAAGGGAAAACACACCAAGTAAGCGCTGCCACTGGCGATGGCTTAGATACTTTAGTTAAAGATNTAATGATTCGACTTCAAGAGATGGNTGAAGGGAGAGCATGAGCTCTTNTTATGNAATTGCCTGAATCTTTTTTACAAGCTTGCTTTTTTGGTTCGCTGCTTTGTTTGGATGGATNACNCCTTTTCTAGCNAGAGAATCAATCAAAGGCTGAGCCTTTTTATATTCATTAGACGCCTCTTCTGAGTTGCCCTCACTGGCAGCTTTCAGAACTCTTTTTATAGATGTTCTCATCCTATTTTTGAGCGCAATGTTATTGTCCCTATTGGTTTTATTCTGCCTAGCTCTTTTCTTTGCTGACGGTGTATTAGCCATATTTATTACCTAGTATTAAGCTTAATGTTAAAAAGGGGTGTATCTTTTATATTTTTAGGGTCATTGTCAATAAATATTATTCATCAATCGATACTCATTAAGATCCGATATCTTGTTATCATTCTTTTAAATGAAAATAATGNCTAAAATTGTCGCAAGAGATAATCTTCTTAAATCGACCACTGTGGTGGGCTTGATGACATTCTTATCACGAATTTCTGGGCTAATTAGAGACATAATCTACGCCAGGCTATTTGGCGCACTTCCCCTGATGGATGCATTTCTGGTTGCATTTAGAGTTCCAAATTCATTTAGGCGTTTTTTTGCCGAGGGTTCATTTTCTAGAGCATTTATTCCTGTCCTTTCAGATTTTGAGGAAAACGAAGATGAGGAGGGAATCAGAGAACTAATTGATAGGACAGCAGGNACTTTGGGTCTTATCTTATTTATCATTACTCTCTTGGGCGTTATCTTCTCACCANTACTGATTTTTTTATTTGCGCCAGGATTTACAGAACCAAGTACAGAAAATGAGAGATANGAGCTTTCAGTCGAAATGCTGAGATTTACATTTCCTTACCTCCTTTTTATTTCNNTGACAGCTTTATGTGGGGCAGTCTTAAATACCAAGAAACATTTTTGGGCAACCGCCTTAAATCCCATCATCTTAAACATTGTCCTGATTTTTTTTGCTGTATATATGGCACCAAAATTTCAAAATCCCGGATCTGCATTGGCTCTNGGAGTTTTTATTGCTGGTATTCTGCAATTGCTTTTCTTGCTTCCTTTTTTGAAGAATTATAATCGTTTACCNCGGCCAAAATGGGGATGGGGCCACTCTGGAGTTAAACGAGTGATTAAGCTGATGATTCCCTCGCTTATCGGAAGCTCAGCCTCACAGATTAATTTATTGATCAATACATTGATTGCCTCTTTTTTAGCAACTGGTAGTGTCAGTTGGATTTATTATTCTGATCGATTGCTGGAGTTTCCAGTTGGTGTNTTTGGTGTGGCATTATCAACAGTGGTTCTACCTTTTTTGTCCAAAGAAAATGCTTTAGACAATCAAAAGAAATTTANAGACACACTAAGNTGGGGATTGAACCTTTCTTTATTGGTATCAGTTCCATCNGCAGCNGGNCTTNTTTTACTTTCTGCCCCACTCATTTCAACTATATTCCTNGGAGGCACCTTCAGCGATTATGATTTAATGATGACTGATATAAGCCTAAGAGGTTATTCACTTGGTATCATTGGGCTATGCATGGTCTTGGTTCTATCGCCTGCNTTTTATGCAAGAGAAGACACCAAAACACCCCTTAGATTCGGCCTTATCACTTTATGCATCAATGTCATTTTATCTGTATTGTTTGTTTCTTACTTTGTTAGTAAAAATTCTGAATTCCCTCATTTNGGATTGGCGCTTGCTTTCTCAATTGCCTCTATTACTAATGCANTATTATTATTCTNTCAACTGGTTAAGGAGAGACTGATTGAGATCAATAGAGATGGCTTTGTGTACCTTCTCAGGATTGCTTTGGCAACGACCGGTATGACTGCTTTCTTGATGGCTTTTAATCCCGATGATTCATTATGGATAGATAGCGGTATTTTTGAGAGGATAGGATCACTTTTCTTTCTGATTTCATTATCAGTCATTATTTATTTTTCAATTCTTTTCCTTCTTGGTTTTAGGTTGAAGGACTTACGTATTGAAACCACAAGCCAGCGNCTATAATATGCACATCAAATGAGCATNTATGAAAGATTATAAAGACACNTTGAATTTACCGGGCACGTCTTTCCCGATGAAAGCGAANCTGCCTAACAGAGAACCTGAAATCCTTAAATTTTGGGATGAGATTGATTTGTATAAAAAAATTAGGGATAAATCCGCTGGCAAAAAGTCATTTCTCCTGCTTGATGGACCACCCTATGCAAATGGGAAAATCCATATTGGACATGCTCTTAATAAAATCTTGAAAGATTTCATTATCAAATCAAAGACATTGTTTGGATTTGATGCACCNTATCTTCCTGGCTGGGATTGTCATGGTCTACCGATTGAGCACCAAGTGGAGAAGAAAAAAGGCAAGGTTGGCCCTAAAATAACTGCAAAAGAGTTCAGAGATCATTGCCGCGCATACGCTCTAAGACAAGTGGAAGAGCAAAAAGAAGATTTTATTCGCTTGGGTATACCTGGGGAGTGGGGAAATCCATACTTGACGATGGATCAAAGATACGAAGCAGAACAAATCCGTGCTTTTGCCGAAATATATAAAAACAATCATGTAATGCATGGCTACAAACCAGTGCATTGGTGTTTGGATTGTCAATCTGCATTGGCAGAGGCAGAAGTGGAATACATCGATAAAACATCTACATCGGTTGATGTACTGTTCAGTGTGGCAGATATTTCTGATTTTATAGAAAGGACAAAATCTAAGATAATTGATAATGAGGCTCAATTGTATATTCCAATTTGGACTACAACACCTTGGACCCTTCCCTCAAATGAAGCGGTTGCAATGGGTAAAGACATCAACTATGCCATCTTTAAAGCCAAGCTTAATGAAAGAGATATCTTAGTGATCATTGCCAATGATCTCCAAGAAAGCATTGCAAGCAGGTGGGGAGTTGAAAAGCTTGACAAGNTAGAAGAGGTATCCGCTGAAAATCTTTTTGGACTCCAGTTGCAGCATCCTTTTGATCAACGCACTGTTCCGGTTTTATTAGGCGATCACGTAACCACAGAGAATGGCACAGGATCGGTTCATACTGCACCTGCTCATGGCCATGAAGACTTCTATCTGGGTAAAGAAAATGATTTGGATCTCAACTGTTATGTAAACACCTATGGAGTTTTTGCTGAGGCGAAGGAAAGCTTTGCCAATCAGCATATTTTTAAATCAGAATCCCATATTTTAGAAAAACTAGACCATTCAAGTTTATTGATCTCAAGTGAAAATTTTGAACACAGTTACCCACACTGCTGGAGGCATAAAACGCCAGTAATATTTAGGACTACAAGACAATGGTTCATCAGTATGGAAAATGAAGATTTTCGATCCACTTGTTTGAAGTCAATAAGAAATGTTACTTGGAAACCTGAGTGGGGCGAAGAACGAATCAATGGAATGATCGAAACAAGGCCAGATTGGTGCATATCNAGACAGAGATATTGGGGAGTTCCAATACCACTTTTTACACACAAGGATGATCAGTCTATCCATCCTGATACTCCAAAATTGCTTCATCANATTGCTGATAAAATTGAAGAAGGTGGAATCGATGCCTGGTTTGATAGCGAGGCTCATATATTTTTAGGCGATGAGTCAAGCTCATATGAGAAATCTTCAGATACAATGGATGTTTGGATGGACTCAGGGATTGCCCATCAAACAGTCAGTCATCTTTTTGATCACATAACAAATGANGCAGATTTATATCTCGAAGGATCCGATCAACATCGTGGGTGGTTTCAAAGTTCTTTNTTGACCTCTGTAGCAATTAATAATTGTGCACCGTATAAGGAAGTTCTTACTCATGGGTTTGTCGTTGATGAAAAAGGTCACAAGATGTCCAAGTCTATTGGNAATACAGTCTCACCTCAGTCTGTTATCAACAATATGGGTGCTGATATCTTAAGACTTTGGGTTGCATCCACTGATTACACCAGCGAAATGAAGATTTCGGATCAAATACTTAAACGCAATGCCGATACNTACAGGAGAATTAGGAATACAGCGAGATTTTTGCTCAGTAATTTAAATGATTTTGATCCAAAGGAGAATCAGCTGAATGTTTCAGAATTGGTTTTACTTGATCAGCTAGCTATAAAACGCGTAGCACTTTTGAATCAGCAAATAATGGATGAATACAACAATTACTCATTCCATAAGATCATTCATCTTCTGCATAACTTCTGTGTCAATGACATGGGCGGTTTTTATTTAGACATTCTTAAGGATCGTCTTTATACAATGCCTACTGATTCAGTTGGCAGAAGGTCTGCTCAAACAGCCTTATATTTAATCTCAGAATCACTTACGCGCTGGATTGCTCCCATTTTGTCTTTTACTGCTGAAGAAATTTGGAAACAGATGCCTGAAAGAAAAGAGGAGTCAGTTTTTCTCAGTGAATGGTTGGTTTTACCNAAGATTGANTCCAATATTGATTGGGATCGTTTGAATGAAATCAATACTGTTGTCCTCAAAGCATTGGAAGTTGCAAGAGATGATGGAAAGATCGGTTCTCCGCTTGATGCGCATTTGATTATTTCTGCCAAAAAAGAAACTTNTGATTTTCTCAGTCAATTCTCAGAAGAGTTAAGATTTTTATTCATCACTTCCTCGGTAGATCTNCAGCTTGATTCTAATCATGAATCCAATGATGAGCTAAGTGTAGGTGTAAAGAAATCTGATGCTCAGAAATGCGGAAGATGTTGGCATCGACAAGAAACAGTTGGAGCATCTGCTGAGCATCCAGAAATTTGTGCCAGATGTATCAGTAACATTANTGATAATGAAGAACAGAGATCATTTTTCTAAATGAGTCATTCTTTATTTAGATTATTTATTGTCTCAGCAGTCATTTTTCTAGATCAATGGTCAAAAAGCTTAGTCATTGCTTTCATAGGTGAATATGAAAGATTAAATATACTCAGCTTTCTGGATCTCACATTGATATTTAATAAAGGCATTGCTTTCAGTCTTTTTGATTATCAATCCGGCCTGCAAACACTTCCTTTAATTGCTCTTTCAATATTAGCCATTCTATTTTTCATACTTCTTCTAGTAAGAAATACTTGGTCAAAGATTGAGGAGTTTGGGATTCTNTTAATCATCGGTGGGGCCATTGGAAACCTTATTGATCGAATGAATCAGGGTGCTGTNACAGATTTTATCCTTTTTTATTATGAAAGAAGCTTCATAGATATAGATGGCCTCCCTGCAATTCGACACTTTTATTTCCCAGCATTTAATATGGCTGACAGTTTTATTACAATTGGCATCTTGATGCTTCTTACTGCAGAGCTTTTAAAACAGAACAAAGAAAATCAATAAGACATTGAAAATATTGGCAAAATCAGGAATCCAATTTAGAATAGTGTTATGGATGATGTAATTGAATTAAAAACAAAGGTTCAGGAAAAGATTAAACTCTATGGTTTAAGACCTACAAGAGCTCGTACACGTATCGGCATGATTTTGCTTGATAAACCAAAGCATCTCTCTGCAGAGCAAGTTCATGAAAAATTAAAACAAAAAGGTTACAGCATCTCAAAAGCCACCGTATACAATACGCTAAATGCTTTTGCAGAATATGGAATTGTTAACGAAGTTACGGTTGATCCAAGTAGAACTTATTATGACTCCACTACAACACCTCACCATCACTTCTTTAATATTGATACCGGTCAATTACAGGATATAGCTAGCGATGATATGAATGTTGAAAATATCCCAAGACTTCCAGACAATACCCAAATTCAAGATCTTGAGATCGTTGTCAAGATCTCAAATAAATAGTTTCAAATAGGAGAAAATAATGGCACGTCATCGCGCATTGGAAATGTTTGGTAGATCAGGTAATCCAGCTTTTAAAAGCAAAGCTTTCACACATCGTTCATCTGACTTCTCTACGGATGAGGTAATGACTCTATCGGGAGCAGTCAATAAAACAGGTTTATATCTATTTTTGTGTGTTTTGTCTGGTTCATGGACTTGGAATATTTTCTTTAATAGCGGTGATCCCAGCTCAGTAACTGGTTTAATGATATTTGGACTGATTGGCGGCTTTATTGCTGCAATGGTCACAATATTTAAACCGACAGCAGCAAATATTTCTGCACCGATATATGCACTTCTTCAAGGGTTAGCCATAGGCGGCATTTCAGCAATGTATGAATCTGCTTTTGATGGCATTGTTATGCAAGCTGTCGCACTGACATTTGGAACGCTTGCAGCCTTATTGCTTGCTTACAAATCAGGATTAATCAAACCCACTGAGAATTTTCGCCTGATGTTGTTTGCAGCAACAGGTGGAATTTTTGTATTGTATCTTGTGAGTTTCGTTATGAGCTTCTTTGGCAGTTCTATAGGATTTATCCATTCAAACAGTCTTATGGGCATTGGCTTTAGTCTTGTTGTAGTTGCAGTCGCAGCACTCAATCTAGTCCTCGATTTTGACTTCATTGAACAAGCTGCAGAACAGGGTGCTCCTAAATATCTGGAGGCTTACGGTGCTTTCTCATTGATGGTGACTTTAATATGGCTCTATCTTGAGATTCTGCGTTTGCTTTCAAAGCTGTACTCGAGAAATTAGTGGGATCCGATCTTTTTTACTCAATATTGATCATTCTTTCCCTTGGGGTCTTCTTTTATTTTGGAAGTATCAGGGCTTCTAAAAAACAAATGCAAAGAGAAGATAGAATCAATTGGGGGCAATCTATCTTTAAAAAGATCAAACAAAAATTTTCTGAATAACAACTGTGAACACAAATGCAGAAATCATAGCTGTAGCATCAGGCAAGGGGGGTGTGGGTAAGTCAACGGTCAGCAGTAACCTAGCAATTGCATTATCAAAAAGCGGGTCAAGAGTTGGCTTATTGGATGCTGATATTTATGGGCCTAGTATTCCTAGAATGTTCGGAGTATCAGGTCAATCAGTCACATCAAATGATGGCAAGTCATTTGAGCCAATCGAATCAAATGGTATTCAATTGATGTCCATAGGTTTTGTGCAAACAAATAACGATGCCATGATTTGGAGAGGTCCAATGCTCTCCCAAGCAATCAATCAATTGCTCTTTCAGACCAATTGGAATGATCTTGACTATTTGATCATTGATCTACCGCCGGGTACTGGAGATGCTCAACTTACAATTTCTCAGAAAGCAAATTTAACCGGAACGATATTGGTGACTACTCCTCAGAATATTTCATTGATCGATGTAGAGAAATCTTTGATAGCTTTCAGGAAGCTTGATATAGAAGTTCTTGGGTTGATAGAAAATATGAGTTACTTCACTGATGATTCAGGAAAGGATCATTATATTTTTGGAACAGGAAATATAGAGGATTTCTCTGAAAAGCACGGCGTAGAATTGATTTCAAACTTACCAATCTTACCTGACCTTGCTAAGTATTCGGATGATGGTAGATTGTTTGATGAATTTGAAAATTTACCAATGCTTAGTGAAAAGTATCAAGATATTACAGATTACCTAAAAGCTAGGATTTCCGATATAGATAAGACTGATTCTTTGGAAACAATCCCAGTTGTAACTGAATAAAAACTTAAATCAACTTCGCTTTTTCTAACAAGAGTATATTTTCCTTCAAGCTATCAATCTCATCGAAACGATATGGATTTTTTATAGTTTTACATGGTTTCTCTCTCTTGCACCCAGAGCTTCTTGGGCAAATGATCCTTGCTGGTGAAACCAAGGCGTCACGAATCCATCCAATTTTAAGGATATGACTCACTTGCTCAATTGCAGTTATCACATCACCTTCCAATAAAGATTCACCATTGGATTGCATGCAGCTTTCTTCAGTCATNCTTAGGAGCTCTTTGTGATTAAAACCTTGATCTTTAAATACAGGAACCAAATCGAGACCGAGAGAATAGAGCTTTAAGTTTCCAGCAGAATCACTGATTCTGATTGAGTAGCAAGCATAAAGATGTGCCGAATCATCTGTTTTGAGTAGGGAAATCTGAGACTGTGGATTCTGGACATAACTTTCATTTAATAAGCGAAAAACGGCCCAATTTGGACAAGGGTCATTGACCATATTCAAGTTACCCCATGGAAGTTGTATGCCGTTGCCTCTATAAACTGCCGTTAGAAAACCTGGCTGATAGGCCTCAAAATAATGCCAATATGGGTACTGAGAAACGGCGGTTATTCTTCTCATGAGCAATGCTGGCGATAGATCCAGATCGTTTTTAGCATTGATATGATGTTCATTCTTGATCAAGTAATTCCTAAAGGCCTTTCTGGGACATAGTAGGGCACCTGCAAAGAAGCTGGATTCAAAGTCATGCCAAGCCAATAAGACATCGTGTGATTGAACGGTTGAGTTTGAACTCTTTGATTCAAAACTATTGGTGCCGGAAGTAACGGGCGACCTTAATCCATCACCGCCATGAAGAATCTTATGACCGAGATGGGTTGCCATGTCATATTTCAATCTCTTTGCATCATTTTTCAAAGCTTCATTGATATAAACTTTATTATTGCTGTCAAAAAATGATCTTAAGAGTATTTTATTTTTACCATGCGGATGATTGGTATTGATCTTATTTTGATTGAACCACTTTATTTGCAAGCCATGTTTTTTGTACAGGCGTCGAATATCACTGACTTTTATTGGAAGTTTTTGCTCAGATTCCGTGTCGGCAATTTTTTCAATGTCTGGAAATCGATTTTGATTTTTTTCCTGATAAGATCGGATCAATAATTGAGCAAATTGTTTACCAGTGATCCCCGTTTGATCCAGTAATTCAGGTATCGCACCTTGGAGCAGATCCTTGGAGTAAAGAAATCCAGGTTCAAGCGGGATATTTTTTATTGGTTCCTCGTCATCGGATTGAACCGAGATCTCTAAGTTTTCATCAAGAAACCAAGACTCATCTTTTTGAAAAACATTTGCAATAAGTGATAAGACATCGTCTGATGGCAGTCGTTTTCCATTCTCAATCATGCTGATATATGAAACGGACGGCGCTGATTTTGGATCAATTTGACTGCATCTTAATGACAGGTCCTCTAAGGTAAGCCTGTTTGACTTCCTTATATTTCTTAGCTTAACGCCAAGCAGATGATTGTTTCTTATAGGACTATTCATTGTGAAATTTACATTGTGAAATTTTTACTGTGAAATTTCAATATAAATTCTCTAAAATTAGATTTCTCCTAATAAAGTAATATCAAGATGACATCACAACTAAAGATTGAGAATGAATTGTCTGAGGTTGAGAAGCAAATTCTCAACCCAACAACTATGTCCCTCATTGAGTCTCTGCACAATACCTTTGAAACAAGGAGACAGGAATTACTTGGGCAAAGGCAAATCTCACAGAAAGAGATAGATGATGGAAGATTCCTAGAATTCCTGACTCAAACCAAAGACGTCAGAGAAAGTGATTATGTCGTTGCACCCATACCAAAGGATCTTCAAGATCGAAGAGTAGAAATCACTGGCCCGCCTGATCGCAAGATGGTGATTAATGCATTAAATGCNCCAGTAAAAACTTTTATGTGTGATTTCGAGGATTCTTGCTCACCGACATGGAGCAATATTATACAGGGACACGTGAATGTTAAAGATGCCGTATCCAAGAGCATTGAATTTGAAAGAGAGACGGATGGAAAGATTTATCGACTCAATGATGAGATTGCAACTCTTATAATTAGACCCAGAGGTTGGCATCTTGATGAGAAGCATGTGACGATCAATAACCAACCCATTTCTGCATCTTTATTTGATTTTGCAGTCTATCTCTCAAATAACTTCGAGGCACTATTGAACAATGGTACCGGCCCTTATTTTTATTTGCCTAAGCTTGAAAATCATCTTGAGGCGAGACTTTGGAATGAGGCNTTTATTCANGCACAAGATTTTCTAAACATTGATCGCGGGACTATTAAAGCGACCGTTTTAATTGAGACGATTACTGCAGCCTTTGAGATGGATGAAATTATTTTCGAGTTAAAAGAGCATTCTGCCGGNCTTAATTGTGGTCGTTGGGATTATATATTCAGTTTTATCAAAAAATTCAGAAATCATCAGAATTTTCTTTTACCAAATAGAACAGAGGTGACGATGGAGAGACATTTTTTGAGGAGTTATGTCGATTTACTGATTCAAACTTGCCATAAAAGAAATGTCCATGCGATGGGAGGGATGGCCGCTCAGATCCCGATTAGAGGTGATGAGGAACAAAACCAGATTGCTATGAATAAAGTTGCATCTGACAAGTCAAGAGAGGCAAATGCAGGGCATGATGGAACATGGATTGCCCATCCTGGATTATCTAAAATTGCAATGNCTGCATTTAATCAGGTAATGGGAGAATCAGCCAACCAAATNCCNAATAAAAGAAAGGATGTCGCTGTAAATGCTAAAGATCTCATAAAAGTTCCAGATGGAAGTATTACAGAGGATGGTTTGAGGCAAAATATATCAATTGGNATTCAGTACTTAGAAGCATGGCTCTCGGGCAATGGTTGTGTTCCAATTTACAATCTAATGGAGGATGCTGCTACAGCAGAAATATCCCGCTCACAAATATGGCAGTGGATCCATCATCAAGCAAAAACCTCNGATTCAAATAAGATCATAACCGAAGAGTATTTCGNACAAGTACTTGAAGATGAAATGAATCAATTAAATTNTTCNAGAGGCTTTGAAGGCGATTATCTTCAGCCAGCAATTAATTTATTTAAGGAAATGTCAACGAATTCAGAATTCGATGAATTCTTAACATTACCTGCATATAAACACCTTTAATCAAGGAGAACAAAATGGGTGACAAAAGAAACTACACCGATGAACACGTTAAATCTCTTCANGGCTCTGTANAGATTGAACACACATTGGCGAAAATGGGCGCAAAACAATTAAGGGCTCTTTTTGAGAGCGAATCTTATGTGAATACTTTTGGAGCATACAATGGACAGCAAGCNGTNCAGCATGTGAAAGCGGGTCTCAAAGCCATTTANGTTTCTGGATGGCAAGTNGCGGCNTCNGCCAATAGCAATAATGAGGTTTACCCCGACCAAAGTTTATACTCCGTTGACTCTGTTCCAAATGCCGTCAAAGGCATCAATAATGCNTTTCGCAGACAAGATCAGATTCAAGTTCAAGAGGGAAGAGAGGGGTTTTATTATGCTCCAATCATAGCAGATGCAGAGGCCGGTTTTGGTGGCGCATTGAATGCCTATGAATTGTCACGCAATTTGATTGAGGCAGGAGCAGCAGCTGTTCACTATGAAGATCAGTTATCTGCAGANAAGAANTGNGGTCACTTAGGTGGNAAGGTTTTGATCTCAACAAGTCAAGCAATTAGGAATCTCAATGCAGCNCGATTAGCAGCCGATGTGGCACAAACCGATACTCTTATCATTGCAAGGACAGACGCTGAAGCTGCAAAACTATTGATGACCGATGTGGATGATAATGATCGAAAGTTTATGACAGGAGAGAGGACCTCTGAAGGCTTTTATCAAATCACTGGAGGATTAGAGATGGGGTGCGACAGAGGTCAGGCTTTTGCCGAGTATGCCGATTTGGTTTGGTGTGAGACCTCTAAGCCTTGTTTAAAGGATGCAAAGAGGTTTGCAGATGCAGTACGCGGAGCTCATCCNGATCAAATGCTTGCATATAATTGCTCACCTAGTTTTAACTGGAAACAGCATATCCCTTCAGAAACTGAATTAGCAGAGTTNCAAAAAGAGCTTGGAAAAATGGGCTTTAAATTTCANTTCATCACACTTGCAGGATTCCATTCAACAAACTTTGCTGTCTTTGATTTTGCAAGAGAGTATAAAAGAGAGGGCATGTTGGCTTACAGCAATCTACAAGAGAAGGAATTTGACTATCAGCAATACGGTTTCACAACTGTTAAACATCAGGCAGAAGTCGGAGTGGGTTATTTTGATGCAATCAGTCAGGCTGTTGGAGCAGATAGTGTTGCTGCATTGGCAGATTCAACTGAAAGTGAGCAATTTGGCTAAAAAAAAGAGCCCTTATTTTAGGGCTCTTTAATGTCTTATAAGATGGTCTTCGATTTAGTCGAATAAACCGACTAGAATTGCAAGAACCAATGCACCCACTGCTCCTGCATCTCCAAGCATATTAACTGTGGCAGTAAAATTGTTTGCAATTCCTCCCACGAATGGAACGTCACCAAAAACAACGCCAGACACTACACCAAGTCCAATCAGACCAACGATTATTGCAGTGAAATCACCTATCCATGCTTTAATATTATTCATATTTATTTCCCCTAATAAGTCCCGTTTAAAAACTTCACATANAANAGGTATATCAGAAGNTTTACTTTTTTGTCAAAAATTAGAGTGTATTTTTTTGAGGGACCTGCTTCTTCCAGTATTCAATTGAATCTAGATTATTGCTGTCCCAAGGATGAAAATCTTTTTTGAAAAACTTCATCCAAGGAATAANGGTTCTCCTTAAAATTCCAGGCTTGATGATTAGAAAATTAATTCCATCTACCCAGGTTTTTANCTTAAAAAGTTGATCATCTTGCTTCAGCATGATCAGCATGGATCGGAATGTATCCTTTAAGATGAAGAAAGTTGCGAGTATCAAAGCTTTTCTTCTTCCCTTTAGTGTTCCACCAACATGGGTGTATACGTCAAATGCAACGGCCTTGTGTTCAGATTCTTCCAGTGCATGCCAATACCAAAGTTTTGCTACACTTTTCCCTTGGTCGGCAAAATGGTCCTTATTTTTCATTAGATCATCCGCCAATATTGCTGTGAAGTGCTCTGCTGCAACAGTTGCAGCAAGCCTNTGAAATGGTCTGAGCTGACTGTATCTATTTTGATGCCTTTCAACCTGGGGTTTGGTTAAATGTTCTAAATCATAACCTCTTAGCTCGCAAAGAGTCTCATTGTATTGCTGATGGATCTTTCTATGTGCGGCCTCTTGACCATAAAACGCTTTGATCTCTNTCAAGAGTTTTGGATCAGAGATCTGATCTTCAAAATGTCTTACTGACTCAATAAAAGCCTTTTCACCGATTGGAAACAAGAGTGAGAATGCATTTTCAAATGCTGTCTTGAAAGCACTGCCATCAAACCAGTCTTCTCCAAGATCAGACTCAAGTTCAAAATGAGGTCGTCTAATCTCAATTTCAAGTTCTTTTGGTGTTTTAGTTAAATCACTCATGCATGTATATTACTAGAGGATCGAATGAATATTAATGAGATTTGATGAATTGATTCTATTTTTATAAGCTAGTAAATGAAGATGGGGAGTCCTCTCAATGAGGCCCCTTTTTTGTTTTAGGAGAAAAAAATGAATAAAAGTTTATACATTAAGACGTTAACAATAATCTGTTTAATGATCTCATTGCCTTTGCTATCTGGCGGTCATAAAGCCGATGAGCATGGAAGTTCAAATGAGAATGAGACAATCGCATCCGATTGGGTCAGTGCCGGTTACACTGGAAAAGATGTTTCAATCACGATGGTTGAGCANAACATGGCNGATGACGGNATATCCGTTCAAGGTCGATACGTTGGTTTTGGATTCAATTGGGATCCAAGAGAAAACGAAATGAGAATAGGACGAGTGACGCCCAACAGNCCAGCAGATGGTGTATTGCAAGTAGGGGATTTATTCTTAGAAGTCGAGGGGATAAAAGTTTCGCCTGAGAATTTTGGCAAGCTTCCTTTTAGAGGGTTGCCCGGTAAGGCAATCAGTGCTGTTATTGACCGTGGTGGAAAGCAGATGGAAATCAGCGTGGCAAGAGGCACTGTGAGAGGTGAAATTACCAAAACGCAAGTCCTTGAGAATATGAATTCTGGGGATGCAGATTCATGGCCAGCAAAAGAGTTTAGGATTATTGAAGTTCTATCAAAGGACAATATTGTCTATGTTTTGTCACATGCAACACAGACAGATGATATGGTAGACCTCGATTTTATGGCCTATACAGTTACTCGCTTTATGTTTAATGAAGATGGAAAAGTCATTGAGGTCGCTAATTTAACCGAAGACCGATTCGTACTTGAGCAAACCGGTTACACGATCACGCGTTAAGNAAAGTTGATACCTTGCTGGCATNCTGTCAGCAAGGTTTAGCTCTTATTAAAATCAATTTCTGGCAGCGATTCCCACTCATCCCAAGTGATTGTTCTGCCAGGATAGGCTGGATTTGTAAATGGCCAATCCCTCTCGAGCCAATTTTTAACTGCATGGAAAAGTTTATCATCCAAACCTCTNCCTAATTCACTCTCTCTAACCCACATAAANACTTCGGCATCATGATCNGATTTTGTTGTTGGGTAAAAATATACNCAACCCAAAACTTTTGATTCATCCAATGTCACCATGGTGTAAGCAAAAGACGTTCTGTTTTGAAACTCTTTTTCATGCCAGCCAAGATCAATTAAGTTTTGCTTGAGTGTGAGCCCATCTGGCCAATCACTGTCAGGCCAAACCTTACTCACATGCTTTGCACTAGAGATGACGGCTTCGAAGTCTTTTTCTACGTCGTCAATCGAGAGCATGCGCAATCTATACCCTTCGGTTTCCATTTTTTCTGGAATGTTGAATTCAGGCGGAACGAAATTTAACATTGAACGTGCTTCCATTGATCAATCTGGTCAGATCTTTAGAATCTGTTTCCCAATATTTTGTCCTGTAAAGAGACGATTGAGCGTGTTTGGACAATTTTCAATTCCTTCTTGAATGTCTTCTCGGTGTTTAATTTTTCCGTCCATCAACCACTTTGAGAGCTCTTGCCTTGCTTGATCNGCTCTGTCTAGGTAATCAAGCACTAGAAATCCCTCCATCNTCGCACGATTGACAATCAAGCTGCCCAGGTTTCTCGGTCCAACTGGCATATCAGTGGATGCATAGTTTGAGATAGCACCACAGATTACAATACGTGCATTGAGATTAATTTTAAATAAAACGGCNTCCAATAAAGGACCACCTACATTGTCAAAATAGATATCAATACCGTCTTTGGCGATTCGACTGAGCTCTTTGGTTGCTTTAGTCGCCTTGTAGTCAATGACATGATCAAGACCGCAGTCCTCAAGCCATCCACATTTTTCTTCTCCACCAGCGATTCCAATCACATTGCAACCTTTTATTTTTGCAATTTGTGCNACAACAGAACCAGTCGCTCCTGCTGCACCNGAGACTACGACAGTGTCACCCTCTTTGGGTTGACCGATATCCAGTAATCCAAAATACGCAGTAATACCTGTGAGACCCAATACGTTAAGCATTGTGGGTATAGGCAGGACCTCTGGTACTTTGGTAAATCCTTTGCCATCTGAGATAAGGTGGGTTTGCCATCCCATGAAACCATTGACAAGATCTCCTTCATCAAATCTTTCATTCTTTGATTCAATAACTCTTCCCATTCCTCCGGATCTAATGACTTCATCAATTTGAATGGGAGGCAAATAACCCGGCACATCTGTAAGCCACATCCTTTGTGTTGGATCGACAGACAAGTATTCGGTCTGAATCAGAATTTCACCGTTCTGAAGCTCAGAAAGCTCTTCTTCTATGAGTTTAAAATTTGNTTCTTCAACCAATCCTTTTGGTCTTTTTTTAAGAATCCATTTCTTATTTTTTGTCATTCTTCACTCCATTTTTTTTCAGATCAATTATTATCTACTTAATTCTCATGATTTAAAAACTAATATCNAATTACCTGAAAATAAAGTGAGCATTAAAGAATATATAAATGGACCTCATGGTCAGATGCACTATAGGAGAAGCCAAGAGAGTGGTCCCTCAGATAATGGTTTGCTCTGTTTCCACATGAGCCCTTATTCAAGCATTATTTATGAAAATCTTCTTGAAGAAGCGAAAGCATTGGACAAAGATGTCGTCGCAATTGATACACCGGGTTTTGGAAATTCTGATAAACCATTGTCTCCACCATCCATTCAGTCATATGCTGCAAGCATGATCAGTTTCATAGATGCATTNAGGATCAAGAAGATAAATCTCATGGGTTATCACACTGGCTCNAAGATTGCTCTAGANGTTGCCAGTCAAATTCCAGATAAAATAAAAAAAATAATTCTGGTCTCTGCACCCATCTTCAATGATGAAGAAAAGGCAGAGATGAAGAAACTGTATTTGAATAAGGANCATCTTCTGTCATCTGATGGCTCACACCTTACTCACGCATGGAATGAAGCAAAGNTTTGGAGCATGAAAGGAAGATCNGATTTGGATATNGCAAAAACATTTCACGCAAGGTTAATAAACCCGGAAATATCTTGGTGGGGCCATAATGCTGCTTTTGATTATGAATCTTCAAAAACACTTGCCGAAATCTATTGCCCAATACTGATATTGAATCCAGAGGATGATCTTCACGAGCAAACAAAAAGAGCCAACGGTTATCTTAAAAATCCTGAATCAAGGATATTAGACCTAAAATCTTGGAGTCACGGCTTTTTGGATATAGAGACAAAAAAAACGGCTGAGATCATTTTTTCATTTCTCTATGAGTCTTGATGATCTCATCGGCAACATAACTGATTGACCAGTTATGACCAAGTCGTCTATTTTTGTACTTTGATGGTAAAAAATAGGCTTTATTTCCATCAAGACTAATGATTTGGGGGTCTGATTCAAGATCTTTGAATGCATTATCTATATTCTTTTGAGTGATCCATTGATGCACGTTCACATTGTTTTTTATTTCTTTAGGAGGGCTATATCCACACATGTTATTGACAATGTCCATGCCGCTTATTGGGGTTGCAATGGCATGTATTTCCATTGGAATTTTGTTGGACCAATTTTCATAGAACCACGATGTCAATAATCCTCCATAACTGTGTGAGATCAAAATCACTTTTTGAATGGTTTCATTTCTGAAAAGCTTTTCATTGATTAGGCTATCCAGTTTTAAGGCAGAAGGATAAGGACAGCCTTGATCATTCCAACGAAAAAAATAAATATCATGATTTTTTGAATCCAGAGTTTTCATCGGATAAATCCATTCGTAACCTCTGCTTCTTGATCCATGTACGGCAATGATTAGAGAATCTTCATTGTTCAGCTTCTCTTCCAATGCATGAAGCCCATATTCCAGTTGCATAAGTCTTTGACCCGACTCGAAGACTTCATTTTGATAGTCAAGCTCTGATAACCAAGGATATTCATCAGAGTTAAGAGTGAAAGAGAAGGCCAATGCCCATGCTAAGGCAAGAAAATTTATTGATTTCATTTTAATCGGTCAATCTTTAATCTATGTCATAGATCCTGTATCGATCCGGCTTGAGAACACCCAAGCTGGTTTGCTCTAAAGATAATTTCCTCTGAATCTGATTCAGTCTTTCTTCCCCAAATGCCTCAGTGATCATTCCATTCCATATTTCTTGAGCTTCGTCGTCATGCCTAATATCCACCTCGCCCCAGACAATCACATGACTCATAACAACAGGTTTGCAAATAGAGACACAGGCCCTAGGATCTCTTTCTAGATTTCGTTTCTTTTGTTTTCCAGTAAAGCTAAATAACAAGCCCTCCTCATGCATCCCCATCATCAAAGGCGTGACATGTGGACCACCGTCAGGACCGATGGATGAAAAATGAACCCACTCATCCGGCTTATGAATCTTTTTTATTGCATCTATTAGTTTCTCATCCATTTCATTCTCCTGATAAATAATTTGTGATTGCATCAACTAAAGGGGGTGTCAGTAAGCTCAAAATATAGAATATAAGGAGTGTCACAACCATAGCCACTGCAATTATAAAAATGCTTCTCATGTTCATTTATATCTTTAATTCTCTTGGTTCCCAGTCTGGAGAACCAAAGATAGATTTTATTTTATCTTTACCGTCTTTTGATATTGTGAAGTCTTTATAAATCTCTCTCCAAGTAAATAGAGTGATTTTAAATGGATTTGATGTTTTAACATTTCTTTTTAAACCATAAATCACCGACTCTTCTTCTAGTTGATGTGTTCCAAACATTCGGTCCCAAATGATGAATAAATTCCCAAAGTTTTTGTCCATGTATTCATCGTTCACTCCATGATGAACACGATGTGCAGACGGTGTGACAAAGATCCATTCCAGAGGTCCAAGTTTACCGATCATTTTTGTATGCTGTATAACAGCCCATAATGTGGAAGCAGCTCCAACAATTAAGGTGAGCAATGGATTGAAACCAATCAGCGGAAGGATAAAGAAAAATGGCACCCTAAAGATTGGATTAAACCATGCTTGCCTAAGAGCAACCAAAAAATTCATTTCTTCACTGGAGTGATGATTCATGTGAATTGCCCAAAAGAATCTTACATGATGAGACGTTCGATGGAACCAATAATAAATAAAATCAATGGCCAATANTGTTAGAAGAATTTCGACCCATATTGATCCTAACATTGAAAAGTCAAACAGCCTAAATTGATAAAGATAGAGATAAAAAGCAATGATCAGGCCTTTTGTGATTATATTGACAACTATATTTCCAGTGATTAAGCCAATCGAGCCTAGGGAGTCTTTAAAATTATAATATTTAAGACCTTTCAGAGCAGAGATGGTTATCTCTAAGACAATTAAAAATAAGATGATCGGTGCNCCGATCGCATAGATCATATAATCATTCATTGAGCCGATCATCTAAGAGTTTATTTTTTAGCCAAAGACACCGGTTTTAGGGCTCTAACAGAAACCATTCCATTTTCACCTATATCAGATATCTCAAGCTCAACCCCAATTACTTCAGCAAAGGCATTGAAGCGTTTCTTTATCCAGATGTCATGAACTTCTTTTTCCGTCAGATCATGTTGACCCAATCGAACAGTTTGCTCCAATATTAAGCCAAATGGTGATGTCCAACTTCTTTGCGCATCACCTTTCTCGATGTCAAGAAACAATTGGTATGAGCAAGCAGTTCGATCAATCATACCAATCATTACCGACTCCATTTCTCCTGATCGAAGATAATTGTCACGAACCCTTTCTAACATTGGAAGAGTGGCTTGAACTTCATTTTCTATTAGTTCATCAATCATATTGTTGTTTTTAGCAAATTGTATTGTGGTCAATATCATTTTGATCAAAGCATCATTGATATCGTGCTGGTAAGGCTTTGTTTCATTGAGAGATTTCAAGACAACTGACATGGCTCGTCCCAGCATTTCCTCTCTACCTTCAAACCCGCTTGAAGCCGCAGTTAGTTTCTTTCCCTCTTTGTGTCCTCCTGCATTAGCACTCTCCATAGGCATCAATATCAGGATGATAAATATCGATAAGATATATTTTTTCATTGCATTATTCCCCATTTCTAAACCTAAAATTACTTTAGTTGATTTTAGCGGAGTGCTCAAGAACTCAATGTTTTACTTAAAGCCTTCTCTCTCTTCAACTATAATCAATTTGTTGATACTGACATGAGTAAGCAAAAACATACAATGCAACCACAACCGAGTCATGACGAATCAGTCAGGCAGGACTTTGTGACGGATNTNAGAGCATATTTAACCGATGAAATATATTCATTGATTACTCCTCATTACGAAAAGAACATAGAGCCAGAGTTCTTTCAAACCAATGATCGAAAACCTATCGATAAGTCAGAAGTGAAGACACTTATGCANAATGACAAAGGTTATCAAAGTTGGAGTCTTCTACAAAGATTGAGTCAGCAAATGATGTTTACATCCGTTATAGATACTGTTGAAAGAAATTTAGATTCAATGATTGATAATTTAGATAAACATCAAACCACCGGAAGCTTGGAGATTGATCATTCTTTGAGAATCCCTAAATATTTGACGGCTTATGATATTCACCAACAACCAGGCGGTTATCACAGTGAAAGCATCGAAAATGATATTTCAGCAGGAGCTGTTTATGATATCTCATTGCCCATTTACTCCAGAAATGCAATGGGCGAAGAAAATGATCTCTTGGCACAGGCAATAATTTGCTACATCGATGAGCATTTAAAAAATATTGAGCCAAATNGCATTCTTGATATGGGCTGTGGNATTGGGAACTCCACATTGCCTTTTTCTAAGAAGTATCCAAAGGCAAAAGTTTTTGGTGTTGATGTTGCACNGCCTTGTTTAAGGTATGCTCATGCCAGAGCCAATGCATTGGGAGTCGAAGCTCATTTCAGCCAGCAAAATGTTGAAAAGACTTCTTATGAATCAGNATCTTTTGGGCTAGTAACATCCACNTTGCTTTTGCACGAAACATCTCATGATGCTGTCCCAAAAATTATTAACGAATGTTTCAGATTGCTTGAGCCAGGTGGGTGGATGATACATCTTGATGTTTATCCNTTCCACAAGAAGGAAGACAACCCNCTTTATGATTTTCTAAAAGACTGGGAAGTGATCAATAATAATGAAAACTTTTCTGGNGCTTTGAGGAATATGAATATGAGAAAGATCATTCAAGATGCAGGCTTTTCTGATGAAACGATCAAATTCACTTCAGCNGAAGCTGCTGCAAAATATAGCAAAGGGTATACGGGAGACTTTTATTTGAAGTTGCCTGTNTATCTTGCACAAAAACCAANCAATTCATGANTAAAAAGATAAANCTTCCCCGAGTTGCTAAAGGCAAGAAGCCAAGATATCTNGACGATGGATCGATTGATAATCTCATGGCAATGATCATGACTTTGACACAAGAAATATCAGTTCTAAGAGACCGAATCGATACATTTGAGCAGATTCTTGAGGACAAAAATGTCATTTCAGAAAAAGAGTTTGATGAATTCATACCNAGCGATGACCTTGAGACCACGAGAAAGAATAGGCGACATCAGTTGCTCGAAAGAGTTCTGTTACCAATCAAAAAAGATCTTGAGTAATCCATGGAATTGAGAAATATCCAGTCAATCCATACTGGACCATTTAAATTGGTTTATGTATCCAGTGGTGGNGGNAGTACCGCCATTTCTGATTTCTTGAAAGTCCCAGGTGCCAGCAACACGATTCTTGAGTCATACATTCCATATTCAAGAGAATCCATGGATGAATATTTAGGTATTAAACCGAGCCACTATTGTGGGTTACAAACCACGATTAATATGGCAATGATTGCTTTTGAAAGAGCTCAGAAGCTAGCGCCTGACACAAAGAGAGAGCATTTATTGGGTGCTGCTGTGACGGCAACATTATCCACCACCTATGAGAAACTTGGATCCCACCGATTTTTTGTTTGCATCCAAGGAAGCGAAGCAACNCATNTAATTTCTTGTTATCTCACAAAGGGAAAAAGGACCAGAGACTTAGAAGAGGAGTTGGTATCTGAATGCCTTGAAGCTTTGATTGGAATTGCATGCGGCGTCCGTTCTGAGCTACCCAAACTCTCACAAAACATAGAATATGAAGTTGTGAGATCTCAAGAGGATTGGAAACAATTGATTNANGGTGAGATTGAATGCATAAAAAGTNAGGAGAAAGCACCCCGTCTAATCTTTCCAGGAACCTTCAACCCCTTACACGAGGGACATTTAAAAATTAAAGAGTTGGCAGAATCAAAGACCCAGGANGAGCTTTTTTTTGAAATTTCGGTCAGCAATGTAGACAAAACACCCCTTAGTTTCTATGAAATTAAAAAAACCCTCGATCAATTTTCTAAAGACCAACAATGGATTCTGACAAATGCTCCAACTTTTCAACAAAAAGTTAAGTTGTTTCCAAAATCAACTTTTGTGGTTGGTACAGATACTCTGATGAGAATTTTTGATGAAAGATATTATCAGGATCAAACCNCTATGAATCAGGCTTTACAATGCTTCAATGAATATGATGCAAAATTCATTGTCTTTGGCAGAGAGATCAACAAACATTTCCACTCTCTTGATGATCTCAAGATCCCATCATTTGTTCGTGAAAGGTTTAAGGGCGTAAACGAAAACGAATTTCGAATGGATATTCGATCAAGAGACATCAAAAGAAGCGAGGAGGAGAGCAGAAAATCTGCTTGATCAATCCAGTCCCTCAACGATTGCGAAGTCCCTATCTGAACTATCTTTGATAAAGCTTAAAGCTTGCTTGTAGATCTCACTTTGATAGCACGCCAATGCATCCTGGTAAGAACTGAATCTAACAACAACACTTTTTGGGAAATGCCCTGATTCTTGTTGATTCTGAATTCCTTTTCCTGTNACAAGGAATTGGCCATTAAAATTTNTNACAGCATCTGCTGCAAGTCTTGCATAANCTNTGTATTCTGANTCATTAAAGTATTTGCATCTGACAATNAAGTAACCCGACATGATTGNTTAGAGAATTGATTCTATTTCTTTCTCAATTTCACTCGGAGTCGTCTTGGATGAAAATCGTTTCAAGACTTCACCATTTTTATCCACTAAAAATTTTGTAAAGTTCCACTTGATTCCTTTCGACCCCATTATCCCTGGTTTTTCAGATTTTAAATGTCCAAACAAAGGCTCTTCATTTTCGCCGTTTACATCGATCTTTGCTAGTACAGGGAAAGAAACATCAAAATTCAGAGAACAAAAATCTTGAATTTCTGAATTGGACCCCGGCTCTTGCTTTCCAAATTGATTGCATGGAAAGGCCAATACAGAGAAACCCTGATCCGCATATTTTTTCTGCAGTTCATTCAACCCATCGTATTGTGGAGTGAAACCGCATTTACTGGCAGTGTTGACAATGAGTAGAGTTTTACCTCTGTAATCACCCATTTTGATTTCTGAGTCATNCTTATCTTTTACTGAGTATTCATAAATTTTTGACATTCTTGATCTCCATAAAATCGATTTTTCTGAACTATTATGTATACAATAAATGAACTTTACCAAGTAAAAAACAGTAACTTACTGCATCGTTATGAAGAAAAAACTATTCCTNGCCTCAGTTTTTGCCTTTTTGATCCTTACTGGACATTCCAACCATCATGATAGTAAGCCCGAACCAGTCACAGAAATGCCTTGGAAAGAGGTGGTTATCAGTGTGACAGATTTNGATAGAACTGCTGAATTTTTCAAAAGAATTGGAGGCTTTAGGGAGATCTACAGAGGGGAATCCAGTGAATCTGCAATCAAGCATTATGGCCTCACTTCGGAAGCAAGTGCAGAGGAGTTATTGCTTGCTGCTGAAGATTCTGAAGCTGGGTTTGTTCGTTTGATTCGTTTCGATAATGCGGGTTATAAAGCGCCAATGAGGCCAGGTTCTAGAGCTTGGGATACGGGATGTTACTTCAGTCTTATGGTAAGAATGAAAGGATTGAGACAGATCTATGACGAGGCCATAGAAATGGGATGGTGGACGGAAACACCTGTCGCACAGATTTCTTTTGGTGAATCAAGACTGGATGTTGTGATTTTCAAAGGGCCAGATGGCATTCAGATTCAGGGATATGACAGGCTTAAGCCACCATTGCCGAAGGCCTTTCCTGAATTTGAACGAGTCTCTCAACCATTNAATATNATGCAGATGATCAGAAATCGAGAAAACAGCAGAAAATTCTTTGNTGATTTGCTCGGATTCAATACGTTTTTCTACGGTACTCCTTTCACAGCAAAAGAGGAGGCCGTGACTCCNCTTGGTATACCGCTTAATCTCACCACAAAAACAAAGTACAGAACTGCAATTTACTATCCTATTGAAGGTGAATTGGGCAGGGTCGAGATGATTGAGTTTATGGATATAAAAGGCTTGGACCACAGTGACAAATGTCAGGCTCCAAACTTGGGTTTATTGTCTATTAAGTATCCAGTTGAGGATATGAATCAAACTGTTGAAGCTCTAAAAGAAAGAGGTCAGGAATTGATCAATCTTAATCAAGTAAAACTGAAACCATATGGAGACATTGCGATTCTTTCGCTTTCATCGCCAGACGGAGCAATCATAGAATTTTATGAGCAATAGCAAGGACAGCCTGCAGCCTTTTCATTTAGCCATTCCGGTCAATGATTTGGATAGTTCAAAGAATTTTTATCACCATTTACTTGGATGCAAAGTAGGTAGAAGTTCCGATGAATGGATTGATTTTAANTTCTTTGGGCATCAATTGGTTTGTCATCTCAGTGAGAAATCTTCAAATGAGATTTCAAATTCAGTTGATTTTCACGAAATTCCAGTGCCTCATTTTGGATTGGTTTTAAGCTGGTCTGATTTCAAAAGTATCACTAGTGATCTCAGTGAAAAGAAGATAGAGTTTCTGATAGAACCAACGATAAGGTTTAAGGATCAAGTAGGCGAACAAGCCATAGCTTTCTTGAAAGATCCNTCTGGTAATGCAATTGAATTAAAAGCATTTAAAAATATGGATAACTTATTTAGGTCAGAATAATTAATCAAATCGAGGAGTGAAACGAAATGGATAACGTGTTTTTTGATGGAGATATTTTCGGTATTGTTGACAATGGAGTGTTGGCAATTCTGGCTATTTTAGGCATTGATATCGACAAAAAACTAGGAGGTTCTGGTGTCATGGGNGGATTATTTGGAGCACTCCTTGGTAATTCATTGAGCGATCTTTTTGCAGCGTTATTGGACCCTAGCACAAGAGAACTTGCTGGCGGTATTTTTGCGGGCTGTATGTATGTAACAGTGATCGTTTATGCATACGTTAGGCTTTCAAAAAAACCACTCTGATGACAAACTTTTTAAGTCGCTGGCATAAAAGCATAGAAGATAAAATTGTTGATTCAACGATGATGGTTGATGAGGTTGAATTCTGTTCACCGCTTGTTTACAAGCCAATCATTGGAGTCGAGANGGTTACAAAATATCTTATTGCTGCCAATGATGTTTTGAATAACCCTAATTTTAGATACATCTCAGAGTTCACAGANCAAAACAAAGCCTGTCTAGTGTTTGAGACAAAANTGGATGATATNGAAGTGACGGGTATTGATTTAATTGAATGGAATGATGAAGAAAAAATGGTGAAGTTATCCGTCTTTATCAGGCCTTTTTCTGCATTAACAAAAGTTGGCGAGCACATGTCAATGAAATTAAATGCAATGTCATGAATGATTCAAGCAAGAATGTAGATCGGTACTGGAAAAAAAATATACAGATTGTCTCAATTCTAATGTTTTTATGGTTTCTTGCCTCATTTGGTTTTGGAATAATCTTTGTAAATGACCTTGATGAGATCAGTTTTTTTGGTTTCAAACTTGGTTTCTGGTTTGCTCAACAAGGCAGCATCATAATCTTTGTTGCAATCATTTTTATCTATATAAAATTGATGAAAAATCTAGACCAAGAGTTCAATAAAGACCTTGATGATTAAAGGTCAATGATGGATATACAATCTCTGACTTATCTTTTTGTAGGGATCAGTTTTGGGCTGTATATTTTTATTGCAATTAAATCTAGAGCCGGATCAACAAATGAATTTTACATAGCGGGTAAAGGGGTTCATCCCGTTGCAAACGGCATGGCAACTGCTGCAGATTGGATGTCTGCTGCATCATTCATTTCTATGGCGGGTTTGATCTCTTTTATGGGCAGAGACGGTGCAGTTTACTTGATGGGTTGGACAGGCGGATACGTTTTATTGGCATTGCTTTTGGCACCCTATCTAAGAAAGTTTGGTCAATACACAGTTCCAGACTTTATTGGAACTCGTTATTACTCAACTACAGCCAGAGTTGTTGCTGTAATTTGTTTGATTATTGTCTCATTCACCTATGTAGCGGGTCAGATGAGAGGCGTGGGCATTGTTTTCTCGAGATTTCTAGAAGTTGAGATTGAGACCGGAGTCATCATAGGTATGGGGATCGTTTTCTTTTATGCCGTTTTAGGGGGAATGAAAGGCATTACATACACACAAGTTGCACAGTATTGTGTTCTGATCTTTGCATACCTGGTTCCAGCAATTTTTATTTCAATTCTGATCACAGGCAATCCAATTCCTCAATTTGGTTTTGGTGATCGATTAATTGATCAAGAAATATACCTCTTAGAAAAATTGGATTTGATCATGACTGATATTGGTTTTCAGCCGTATACAAGTGGATTAAAGGAAACCATTGATGTTTTCTGTATCACGGCAGCATTGATGTTGGGTACTGCAGGATTGCCGCATGTGATTGTTCGTTTCTTTACGGTTCCCGATGTGGCATCGGCCAGAAAATCTGCAGGCTATGCCCTGATCTTTATTGCTATTT
>NZHF01000024.1 GCA_002691305.1 Gammaproteobacteria bacterium
TAGTACGTGCTACATGTCCAGAGGAACGGTTGGTGTACACGGAACCTCTCTCAGGGAAAATCGACTTTTAATTCCAAAAAAGTCGGGAAAAAATCTCCGCAAAAAAATCGCCCCATTAGGTTTGGCATGAAATACAAGATCGACTCTACATACTGTTGGTATAGTGATTGGTTGAATAAGAACAGTAGGGTTGTTTTGATGTATTTTATCAATGGTATTCCTTTTACGTATGATGAGTTAGATGATATTGGTATATTAGAAGAAGATGCTAGAATAATTGCTGATTGCGAAACTAAATACAATACGGAAGAATTATATAATTACTCTTGTTACCTAATGCAAGAGGAATTCCATCCATTATTGTTTGAGATGGAACTTGAGAATCCAGAGATATTGTTTAATGATAAATAATCCATAACGGCTATACGTGTTAATAAAATGGGTCTTTCCAGATTAGATAATTTTCTGAAATCGGCAAGGGGAACGATTCTCTATGTTAATCCAAACGATTTAGATGCAACAGATAGTGTTGAGAATAAGGGTAATTCGTTAACTCGACCTTTTAAGACTATTCAACGTGCTTTGATAGAAGCATCTAGATTTTCTTATCAGAAAGGACTGGATAATGATAGATTTGGTAAAACTACGATTTTATTATATCCAGGCGATCATGTTATAGATAATAGACCTGGTTTTATTCCAGATTCAAGACTTGGTAGTAATAAATTTAGACTTAGGAATGGTGCGACTTCTGATAATTTACCTCCATTTGACCTAACATCGAATTTTGACTTAACTTCTCCAGATAACGAACTTTACAAATTAAACAGTGTATATGGTGGAGTTATAGTTCCTCGTGGTACTTCTCTTGTTGGTTTAGACCTTAGAAAGACGAAAATAAGACCAAAATACGTTCCAAACCCATACGATGCAAATATAGACAGAACAGCAATATTCAGAGTTACAGGAGAATGCTATTTTTGGCAATTTTCCATATTTGATGCAGATCCTAACGGTAAGGCATATAGGGATTATACAACTGCTAGCTTTGTACCTAATTTTTCACACCATAAGTTAACAGTATTTGAATATGCTGATGGTGTTAATAATGTTAATATTAACGATACCTTCATACAGGGTGTAGATGGTCAATATGATCGTACTGACCTTGATATGTACTATGAGAAGGTTGGTCTAGTTTATGGTCAATCATCAGGTAGACCAATTGAACCAGATTATCCTGCTGCAGGATTGGATATACAACCAAAAGTTGATGAATATCGTATTGTTGGTTCTACAGGTAGAACTGTTGGAATCACCACAATTATTGCTGGTGATGGAATAAACCCAGATACTAATATTACTGTTACTACTTCTACAGCAGTTCCTGGACTTGATGTAGATACTCCTTTCCGTATTGCTAATATTGGTGTATCCGAGTTTAATGGTCAATTTGTGGTATCTGAGAAAATTAGTGATACTCAAATTAAGTACCAAGTACAAAATGCACCTGCATCTGCGAAACCTAGTGTAGCAGGAGCAACTTTATCACTTACATCTGATACTGTAACATCATCTTCTCCTTATATCTTTAACGTATCATTACGTTCTGTATATGGTGCTTGTGGATTGCTTTCTGATGGATCAAAGGCAACTGGATTTAAGTCTATGGTTGTTGCTCAATACACTGGTATTGGATTACAGAAGGATGATAATGCGTTTACTGTTTACAGTTCTACTGATGGTAAGTACAGTTATCAATCATCTGCTTCAGAACCATTAAGTACTAATTCAAGAGCAATTTATAAACCAGAGTTTGCAAACTTCCATATAAAGGTAATAAATGATGCCTTTATTCAGGCAGTTTCTGTGTTTGCTATTGGTTATGCAGAACATTTCGTAACTGAGAGTGGTGGTGATATTTCACTTACAAACTCTAACTCTAACTTTGGTGCAAAATCTCTATCTGCTGATGGATTTAAGAAAGACGCATTTGCACAGGATGACCAAGGATACATTACACATATTATTCCTCCAAAAGAACTACCTCTNACAGAAACATCTGTNGAATTTGAGTTAGTTGATGTTGGANTAACTACTTCTGTTGGTATTNCAACNAATCTTTATCTTTATGGTCAGAAGAACCAAGATATTTTACCAGAAAATGTTAGAGAAGGATATAGAATTGGTGCAAGATCTGATGACAAGTTAAGAGTTCTTATTTCAGAATCTGGTGTTGTTAATGAGTATAGTGCTCGTATTGTTATGGAAGGATCAGAGTCAACCTCTGAAAAGTCCTTTGGTGTTGAAAGAATATTAACTGGTAATAATATTGCAAATAATGTAATTAGATTTACTTCTAATCATACATTTAAGAATGGTGAATCTGTTCGTGTNATTAGTGAAAATGGACATTTACCTGATGGTATTACCCCAAATACAATTTACTATGCAATAACCAAAGAAAATGCAAGTAGTGGTATTACAGCAGACACTGATATTAAACTTGCAAAGACTCTTAGTGATGCATTGACTGATACTACTGGTAATGAAATTGCTATNAACCAGAAAGGTGGAATTCTAACNGTATCAAGTAGAGTATCTGATAAGAACTCTGGTGATATNGGACACCCAATTCAGTTTGATNNTNNAAATTCNCANTGGTANGTTAATGTAGGTTCTGNTAATACATCTTTCTATACCAAAATAAATCAGTTAGGTACTGCTAATTTGGGTGATGCAACACCAAGAACCTTTGTAACAAGAAAGAATGATAATAGAAACACTGTTGATACTCTTTATAGAGCAAGGTATGTAATTCCTAAAGATGGTGCAACTGCAAGACCACCAAGTGATGGTTATATTCTTCAGGAATCAAACCATACAACTGCAGCAACTGATGCAGAAATTCAAACCTACTATGGAAGTGGATCACTATCTTCAGTTAATCAGCAAAGAAACTTTAGATTTGTTGCAGGTGCTGAATGGAATGGTTCTGATACGGTAACTGTATCTACAGAATTACCTCATAACTTAACAGTTGGATCTGATGTTCAGTTNGAAAATATTAGNAGTACTGAAAATGCAACTGCTNTTGCAGATTCTGGATATAANAGNAATTATACTGTTATTGGTATTAGTAGTTCAAAGGCATTTAATGTTGGATTAACAACTAATCCAGGTACATTTACTAATGANACTTCTTCTAGAACTACTACATTACCTTACTTTAAGAGAAAGAGGTATGAAAATAACTACTATGTCTTTAGAAATCAAGAAGTACAAGAATATATCTCTGGAGAGCAGGATGGTGTTTACTATCTAACTCTACTTAACTCATCTAATGCTCCAACGGTAGCACCTTTTACTAATGAGGACTTCTCTCAACCAGTAAAAGAATTATTCCCTCAAACAAATAGAGACAATCCTCATTCAGATCCCCCAGAAGCTAAATCTTTTGCTTCTCCAAGTTTGATTGGTGATGTTGTTGTTAATGATGTTAGAAGTAGTATTACTAAGGAAACTGTTAATAAGTATAATCGTGATGTTGATTTTGGTGTAGGGATTTCTAATATCAAATCTACAACTGGATTTGCTCATGAAATTACTACNGATGTAGATCATGGATTGAATAGAATTACTAAACTTAGTATTGGTATTGGTAATAGTGGTGCTGGATATGGTGATGGAACTGGTGGAGACTACTATAATGTTAAATTAGTATCTATTGGTGCATCTGTAACTGGTAAGAGTGCAACTGCTAAAGTTACTGTTGATCCTACTGGTGGTGTAACTGCTGTTAAGATCATGGANGGTGGTAGTGCATATGGTATAGGTAACACTCTTGCGGTTGTTGGTATTGCAACAACAACAGGTCACGTTGCTGCTGTTGTTGAAGTTGAGAACATTTATAATAACATTGGTGATGTTATTAGAATTAGTGGAATTACATCTACTGCAAATTCNGGATACAATCAACTTTATAGGNTTGATTCAGTTGGNTTTGGATCTGCTACTTCGGTCAATGTATCNTCTNCCTCATCAATTTCTAACTTCTCTACAACTGGTATNATTCCAGATATTGCTGAGAAANCATATCTTTACTTAACTGGTGGAGAGATTAGAGTTAGTACCTTAACTTATGATAATGGTTCTGGTATTGCAACAGTAGTTACTGCAAATAATCATGGATTAAGAGTTGATACAAGAGTTAGACTTGCTGGTGCTGATNNTGANTTCTACAATAAGAGTTTCGTAGTTACTGAAAANATCAGTCTTAACTCCTTTGCTATCAATATTGGATCAGGAGATGCATCACCTNCAACNACTGGAAGTATTGCAGTATATCATGAAGGATATGCAGCAAATGATGGTNCTATTTCTNTAGACAATGAAAACTTATTTGGTAGAATGGTTCCAACTTATGCTGGAATTACAACTGTAATCTCAAATAACGTTTCTAATACTACTACAGACCAACTTTATATTGAGAATATCAAGAAGTATGATATTCAGATTGGTGATTACTTGGTAGTTGATGATGANATCTTTAGGGTTAAGACTACAACCAATGCAGGATCTACGAATCAGGTATCAAACCCATTAACAGTATTCCGTGGTGCTCTTGGATCTAAGAGATCAACTCACACTATCAACTCTGTTGTTAGAAGAATAGATGTTAACCCTGTAGAACTTAGAAGACACTCTATTATNCGTGCATCTGGTCACACATTTGAGTATGTTGGATATGGTCCAGGTAACTACTCAACTGCATTCCCAGATAAGCAAGATAGNCAGATTAGTTTCCAAGAGGAANTATTAGCACAATCAACTAAGAAAGCTGGTGGTGTTAACTTCTACACTGGTATGAATGACAAAGGTATTTCATANACAGGTAATAAGAAATTAAGTACANTAACAGGTCAGGAAGAAATCTTTGANACCCCAATTCAAACTNTTACAGGTGAAGATATTGGTGCTCTTCCTACTATTAACGTAACAAATGCTACCGAAGGTTCATTTAGTCGTTCTATTAGAGTAGAGGGTGGTCCTGATAATAAGGCATCATCTGAATTTAATGGTCCTGTTATTCTTAACAACAAACTAACATCTGTATCTGATAAGGGTATTGAGGCACAGTCATACTACATTCAGGGTGATCAGATTGTTTCTAGAAAGCATACTATATCGAACGTAGCACCTACACTATCTGGTAACCCAGGTGATATTGTTTGGAACTCTGACCCAACTGATGGTGGATATGTTGGTTGGATAATGAGTGCTGATAATGATTGGAGAAGATTTGGTAATGTAAGTAACTCTAAGTATTCTAATATTGGAGTTTATGATCAGGTTGCTATTGGTACAATCACACCTAATCTTAACAGATTCCAAGTTGGATCAGGAACTACATTAGTTTCTATTGATGACTATGGTGTAGGTATTGGAACAACTGCGAATGGATATGGTCTTCATATCATTTCTGGTGCTAGATTTAGTGGTAACATTACAGATATTGATGGTGCAGCAGGTGCTCCAGGTGAAGTTATTGAATCAACTGGTAGTGGTATTAGATGGTCNAANATNGGTCAGATNAANGGTTGGNCAAGAACTGCTGATAANGATGGNACATANAACACTAACCNAGACTTCATAGGTATTGGTATTANNACACCTAAGACTAATTTGGAAGTTGGTANTGTCGGAATGGCAGNGACTGCTCTGAAGGTTAATGGNANNTCTGAGTTTGTTGGATTAGTAACTGCTACGAACGTTTATGTAAGTGGTATGTTGACTGCATCTGCGATTGACTTGCAGACAGGAACACAAGGTCAACTTAGTGTTGGTGTTATTACTGCTACTGGATTCAACGTTGGTGAGTTTGTTGTTACAGGAGATAAGGTCGGTATCGGCACAACTCAACCGAAGAGTGCTCTCGACATTCAGGGACATGCAACATTCAAGACATACTCTGAAAATGTAGGATACTTACCTATCAATGCTAGTATTGTTACTGTGGATCTTTCACATGCACAATCCTTNATATGNACAGCANCGAGTGATATAACCAAGTTTGATCTTACTAATTTGCCGCCTGGATCGACATCATTTACGATCAAGGTTCAACAAGANGGAANNGGNAATCGAACTGTTGGTATAGATAACTTTAGTATTAACGGTAGTGCATTGATTCCAGTAAGGTGGCCAGGTGGAATTGCTCCTGTGGTTACTGTAACAGCANATAGATCTGATATCTACTCATTCAAGATATGGGATGGTAACAATGCAGTTAGTGAAGGACTATACGGAGTAATCGGAGGTCAGAACTTCGCATGACACAATTAGATTTTTATAGGGACATAGATACGTCCCTAGAAATTAACGGACCAACTTTATCATTTACTTTACAACCTACAGGTGCTTTTGGAAATTATAATGGTAGTGTCGATCTAATTGGTATTGCTACTGCAAGATTTGAATCTGGTATTGGTGCTACCACTGGTAATATCAATTATAGGTGGTATAAAGAAGGAACGGGATTTATTAGTGATAGTGCAAAATATGTAGGAACTGGTACAACCACATTAACCATATCAGGTATAGCAACTGCGGATCATAATTCGCAGTATTTTCTTGTTATCGATTATGTTCCTGANCCATATCCNGCAAATACTCCTAANGCATGGAANGAACCATTTACNTCAGGAATAGCAACAGTTGGTATGTATGGGTTTATTCANGTAAACTCTCAACCTACTGCATCAACAATTATTCCAAATGTTAATACTACATTTGAAGTTGATGCTAGTTTAAATGATTCTTCCACTTCTGGTATGGGATATCAGTGGCAAATGGCTGGAACTGATATTTCTGATGGATCATTCNCTACTCAGAATATATCAGTAACACCAGGAACTCCTACTCAAGAAGAAGTAATTAACTATCAGTTTAGTGCGTCATCTACTAATACTGAGGCACAAAATACATTTACAGTACCTGCAGGAGCAGAGAATGTAAGAGTTAATATTGCTGCAGGACCAGGAGGAAATGGTGCAGCAGAAGGAGGAAATGCTGGTGGTGTTGGTGGTGCAGGAATGACTGCATGGTTTGACGTATTAGGTGATGTTCCTACTGGACAANCANTNTATGCAACACCAGGAACATNTCAATGGACATGTCCTGCAGGTGTTGGAAAGATTTGTGTCGTATGTATTGGTGGAGGTGGTGGATTTACTAATGGTTCANCTTCTACATTTGATGTACCTGCTGATAATGTAGCAATGGTTGGTGGTGCTGGTAGAGGTTCTAATAATCAGACACCNCANGCTAGTATGTCCACTGGTGGAGATGCAAATTATGCTGGTGGTCTTGGACATTCATCTTCTTATGGAGCAGGTGGTGGAGGTGCTGCAGGATATAATGGTAATGGTATGNCTGGAGGTGGTGGAGCAACTATGTTTGCTCAAAGTGGATATGTAACTGGTAGTGGATCTGGTGCAAGTGGTGGATCATATCAAGGACATAATAATGGTGATGCTGCTGGTTTGCCAGGAGGTGGTGGAGGTGTAGGTGTTTATGGTAATAGTGGTGATGCTACTTTCTGGTCAAGGGGTGGTTCTGGTGGACAAAACTCAGTAAATGAAAATGGTGCTACATTTGGTGGAGGTGGTGGTAATAGTGGAGTATTTGGCGATCCAACTGGAGAAGGTGGTGGGTTATGTTGGAAAAATAATATTACAGTAGTACCTGGTCAAACTTATACTTTAGTTGTTGGTNNNGGTGGAANTGCAGGTGGTGGTAACTTTGGAGCTAATGTTGGTAGTGGTGGTGGAGGTGCAGTAAGAATTATTTGGGGTGCAAATAGANCATTCCCTGCTTTAAATACTGCAGATNTGACAGGATCTNCTGGATCATCTCCAAATGCAAGAACCTTTGAATTTNTTGTNGGTAAAGCAGCAGCAGATGGAACAAGTGGAACTGCATCTGGTGGTGGTACACAAGGTAGTTCTAATACTGGTGCTCTTAATGGTGGATATGGTGGTAATGCTGGTGGTTTAGGTGTATCTGGAGGAGGCGGTGGCGGTGGCGGTTGTAGTCAACTTCTTATTGATAATGTAGTTGCTGCTACTGCTGGTGGTGGCGGCGGTGCTGGTGGTGGATCGAATGGTATCAATGGTACAGATGGTGGCGATGCTGGTCCTGATTCCACTGCTCCTTGGACAACACATACTACTCAGATACAAGGTTATTCTGGCACAAACGCTGCTCATGATGATTCAGTAACAACAACAGGTGGTAGTCCAGGAACTCCTGATCAAGTTGTTACATCAACGAGTTGGGTAAATGTATACTCTGGATTTAGTTTTCCTTCTGGAAATTATGTTAGATTCTATAGAGGTGTATTTACATACGTTTATCAATTCTCTAGTGTAGCAAGTATTTCTATATGGTCAGGTCAATCTGAACCTGTACAATCTGGAAGTTTTAGATACTCTGGTGGATCTTTGCAAGTTGATGGTGGTAATACATGGGTTAACCCATCTTATTATGGAATAAGTGTAGAAGAACAAGTAACAACAAC
>NZHF01000025.1 GCA_002691305.1 Gammaproteobacteria bacterium
AATCTGAAATTACTCTCCAGTTCACCCGAAACAGAAAACGTTGTGGATTATTTTAGATCTTTGCAGGGTAGGGCTGCCTATCAAAAGGCAGTAGCTGATACTAAATCTTAGGTCTTTGATCAGACCAAGGCTTTGCTTCTTCAAGCTGCAACGAAAGTTCCAATAATTGTTCTTCATTTCCATAGTTTGCATGCAAATGAGTCCCTATAGGAAGGCCGGTTGATGACCAATGCATCGGCAATGATATTGCAGGGTCTCCTGTGACATTGGCAAGCGGCGTAAATGTAATGAAGTTGAGAGATCTCTCAAGCAATGTATCAAAATTTATATCGGGTGCCATTGAACCTATTTTTGGCGCTACTGTTTGTGTAACGGGAGAGAGAATAAAATCATAAGATTCAAATAACTTACGAGTGCTCAACGTGTCTTCTTTGAGTCTGGAAACTGCCATTTCAACTTTACCTTCTGGTTGCGCATCAAACCATTTCCCCAAATCCAGTGTCCATGGTTCAAGCAGAGAATCTATTGATGTCTCTTTAGATACAAAATTTTGTTGGGCCAAATCAATGATGCCTTTTGCCCCATAAGCCCACATCGTTAAAAATGAATTTGTGAATCGATCACCATTGATAAATGGTTTTATTTCTTCCACTTGATGGCCAAGATTTTGACAGATGAGAGCTGAGTTCTCGATTGCATTTTTGACCTCTGGCTCGGCTTCTTGTCCAAGCATATTCGTAGTGATCATTCCGATTCTGAATTGTTTTTCTTTTGGGTAGATATTTGCAGGCACAGGTTTTAGTTTAGAATTGCTAAGCGATTGCATATGGTGAAGCGCAGTGATTGTATCTCTAACACTCCTTGTATGAACAAACCTCACGCTCAGATCAATCGGACGGTTTGGTTGCGCGTCATCAATTGTTCTATGGATTGTGGGCTTTAAGCCCACGATTCCGCAACAAGAAGCAGGAACTCGAATTGATCCGCCCCCATCAGAGGCCGAGGCAATGGAAACCATTCCAGATGCAACCGCAGCGGCAGAGCCGCCGCTGGAACCACCGGGAGAACGATTAAAATTCCAAGGATTTCTTGCAGGACCCAATAGAAGAGATTCAGTCACCCCCAATAAACCAAATTCAGGCGTATTGGTTTTGCCAAGTGAAATCAGCCCCATATCAAATGCGGCTTGAACATTAGAAGAATTTCTATCGGCAATGCGATTTGCGAACATGCGTGAACCACCTGTGGCTCTGACACCTTTGTGATTTAAGAGATCTTTGATGAGGTAAGGCACACCAGGGAAAGGACCTTTTTCATCATGATTTTTTGCAGCCAATAATGCTTCTTCAAAAGATCTGGTGACCACTGCATTCAAGTATCCATCCACAGCTTCAATTCTATTGATGGCTGACATCACCATCTCTTCGATAGAAACCTCTCCTTTTCTAATAAGATCAGCTTGGGCGGTTGCATCCATCATGAAGAAAGGATCGTTTTTAGCAAGTATCTCTTGGATTGAAACAAGATTATATAACCCGAGGGCCAATCCCGATTTCAGAAGCATTCTTTTGGATTTATTTGGCACGTCCATTTTTTACAAAAGCTCCTCTACATTCTCAGGCGGCCTGCCTATGATTGCTNATGATTCATTGAAGACGATTGGACGCTCAATNAGAATTGGATGCTCAGCCATNATTGAGATTAAATCATCATTAGAAATGCTGGATAAATCAATATNGAGTTCTTTGATGATTGACTCCCCTTTTCTGACCAACTCAGATGCTTTCATNCCTAATTTCTCAAGCAACGAGTTTAGTTCAGACACGCTCGGCGGATCTTGAAGATAGAGTATTACTTGTACCTCNACATCATTGATTTCAATAATCTCTAATGTCTTCCTTGATTTNCTGCATCTAGGATTATGAAATATTGATAATGCCTCCATGAATCAGAGTCTTTGAGCTCCATCAAGATCGATGCACCGCCCTGAATAATATTCATTCATGAAAATAAATTCAGCTGCTTTTGCCACTTCATCTGGTTCACCAATTCGTCCAGCTGGCACCATTTTTGCAAGTTTCTCTTTTACATTATCAGGCATGCCTGCAACCATTTCAGTATTGATAAAGCCGGGTGCGATAGAGTTGACTCTGATGCCATATTTCGAGAGCTCTTTTGCCCATACTACTGCCATAGATTGAACGCCTGCTTTGGTTGCAGAGTAATTTGTTTGACCAAAGTTTCCATGTCTAGCAATACTTGAGATATTGATAATCACACCACCTTGTCCACCCTCAATCATATGTTGAGCAGCTTCTCTTCCACAAAGAAAAACACCAGTAAGATTAATATCAATGACTGCTTGCCATTCTTCAAGTGACATTCTCTTTACGAATTCACCATCTTTATATTTAACCAAAAGACCGTCACGGGTAATTCCTGCATTATTTATAGAACCAGCCAAAGGACCCATTTGCTTGACCACCTCAGAGTATGCATTAATTACATCATCCTCTTTTGTGACATCTGCAGAAACACACATCACTTCCGCACCAGCTGCTTCACAAGCAGACGCTGTTTTTGCAATACTATCCTTGTCTAGATCGATCAGCCCAAGCTTGCAATTATGACCTGCCAATTTCTCAGCCATTGCAGCTCCAAGTCCCCTTGCAGCNCCAGTAATAATGATTGTTTTGTTTTTAATATCCATAACATCCTCTTTTAATGTTTTTTATAAAATCTAGATTGTGAATTGTAACCGAAAATTTAATCAATTGACCAGAAATTGAAACTTAAATCTCTAAGAAATGAGCGATTATGATATCCAATCATTCATCNGAAATTTGTATTGTTTATCATCAATATGAATTCTAGAAATTGAGTAAATTTAGAGTTTTCTGTAAACTATGCGGTAATATTTTTTCTTTAAAATTACCAAATTTTATACTAAATAGGTGAGCTATGACTGACGCATATATTTTTGACCATGTTAGAAGCCCGAGAGGCAAGGGTAAATCCGACGGATCTCTTCACGAGGTAACGCCAATAGAGNTGCTTTCACAAGTATTGGNAGCATTGAGAGATAGAAATGATCTCGACACAAGTCGAGTGGATGATGTAATCATGGGAGTGGTGCATAACCAAGGAGAACAAGCTTCTAATCCTGCCAGGGTGGCTGCGATTAATGCTGGATATGCAGAGGAAGCTGCAGGAAAGCAGTTGAATCGTTTTTGTGCATCTGGGCTTGAAGCGGTCAACTCTGCAGCAGCACAAGTGATGTCTGGCATGTCGGATCTATGTATTGGTGGTGGTTTGGAGTCAATGTCTAGAGTTCCAATGGATACTGTAGGAGGAGCACTTGCTGTGGATCCACAAGTAGCCTATGGAAGTTATTTTGTGCCTCAAGGCATCAGTGCCGATCTCATTGCATCTAAATACGGCTTTACCCGAGATGATGTGGATTCATATGCTGTTGAAAGCCAAAAGAGAGCAGCTCATGCAAGGGATAAGGGTTATTTTAAGAATTCAATCATCCCAATCAAAGACAACCTTGGGGATGTCTTGCTGGATCACGATGAATGCATAAGAGCAGAAACAACCATGGAAGATCTNGCAAAGCTCAAGCCATCTTTTATTCAGATGGGAGAATTTGGCTTCAATTCTGTTGCAATACAGAAATATCCTGAAGTAGAAAGAATGCAACACGTGCATCATGCTGGAAATTCGAGTGTTATTGTAGATGGAGCCAGTGCAGTGATGGTCGGAACAAAAGAGATTGGAGAAGAGTTGGGATTAACGCCAAGGGCAAAAATAGTTGGCTTTTCATCCACAGGCACAGAGCCCACAATCATGTTGACTGGCCCCGCACCTTCGGCTGAGAAAGTTCTAAAAAGATGCGGCATGAGTAAGGATGACATTGATNTATTCGAACTCAATGAAGCCTTTGCTGTTGTTGTCCTTAGATACATGCAGCAAATGGATATCGACCATGAAGCAATCAATGTCAATGGCGGTGCGATTGCTATGGGCCACCCTTTGGGAGCCACTGGCGGTATGGTTCTGGGTACTCTCATTGATGAAATGGAAAGAAGAGACTTAAATACAGGATTGGTAAACCTATGCATTGGTGGTGGCATGGGAACATCAACCATTGTTGAACGCGTATAACAAACTATTTAAAAAGGAATACTGATGAGTAAAAACATTAATATGAGTGTCGATCAAGACGGAATCGCCATCATTGAAATAGATGTTCAAGATCGGCCAATGAATGTAATCACTGTAGATTTTGCAGATGATTTTAAGAACTGCATTGATGAAATCATTCGAGAAGAAAAGATCATTGGTGCTGTGTTGACCTCGGCAAAAAATGATTTCATGGCAGGCGCTGACTTAAAAACAATGCTGCCCAGTTTGATTGGTCTTGGCGATGCTTCAGCCATGGCTGAAAGGGTGATTGAAAGCCACAAGGTGAATAGAGCCATGGAGACATGTGGAAAGCCCTTTGTCGCTGCCATCAATGGAACAGCATTGGGCGGTGGTCTAGAAATTACATTATCATGCCATCACCGAATTGCAGCAAACAGGAAAGACGCAGTTTTGGGGTTACCTGAAGTGATGGTTGGTCTTCTTCCGGGAGGTGGAGGAACTCAGCGATTGCCAAGGATTATTGGTATACAACCAGCATTAGAGCTAATGACACAAGGCAAGCATCTTAAGCCTCAACAAGCATTAGCAATGGGTATTGTGAACGAGTTAGCTGAGCCAGAAGAATTAGTGAGTAAAGCCAAGCAGTGGATATTGGATGGTGGAAAAGCAGTTCAGCCTTGGGATAAGAAAGGATTCAAAGTTCCAGGTGGATTTGATCCAAACACCAAAGGGACAATCCAAATGTTCTCGGTGGTAAACGCCATGGTTGCTAAGAATACAAACCATAATTATCCGGCTCCGATTTCTATTGTTTCTTCAGTATACGAAGGATGTTTACTTCCAATTGATAAAGGCCTTGAGATCGAGGCCAAATATTTTGTTGGTCTACTCATGGACCCAGTTTCTGGGAATATGATCAGAAGTCTTTTCAACAATAAACAATCAGCAGATAAATTAAGAGCCAGACCCGAAGGTATAGACAAGCACACTGTTAAGACTCTAGGCATGCTTGGAGCTGGAATGATGGGTGCAGGAATTGCATTGGTCAGCGCTCAAGCCGGGATGAAAGTCTATCTTTTGGATTCCTCGTTAGAGAATGCTGAAAAGGGCAAGGCTTATTCAGAGAAGTATTTTCAGAAAAGCGTTGCTAGAAAGAAAATGACTGAAGAGAAAAAAGCAGCAGTCTTGGAAAATATTATTCCAACTACTGATTACAATGATCTAAAAGATTGTGACTTAATAATTGAGGCTGTTTTTGAAAGCAGAGATATCAAAGCCGATGTGACGCAAAAAACCGAAGCCGTAATCGCAGAAGACATTGTCTTTGCTTCCAATACATCCACATTGCCAATATCTGGGCTGGCTGAATCCTCTAGCAGGCCTAGCAATTTCATCGGTATGCACTTCTTTTCGCCTGTAGAAAGAATGCCATTGGTTGAAATGATAATGGGCGAGCAATCATCTGATGAAGCGCTAGCTAAATCATTGGATTACATAGCTCAAATTAAAAAAACACCCATAGTCGTTAATGACAGTCGTGGTTTTTACACCTCAAGAGTATTTAGCACATCATGCAATGAAGCCAATGAGATGATTAAAGAAGGCGTCAATCCAGCATTAATAGAAAATGCAGCCAGACATGCAGGTTATCCGGTTGGACCGATAGCGGTACAAGATGAAACCACCATTGATCTCTCTATCAAGATTCACAATCAATCGATCGAGGATTTAGGAGACGAATACAAGCCCATGTCTTCAATTGATGTGATGCAAAAGATGTACGATCTTGAAAGATTGGGCAAGAGATTTGGCGGGGGTTTCTATGAATATCCTGAAGGAGGAAAGAAATTTCTCTGGCCGGGCTTGGCTGAGATCTATCCCGTCAAAGATGAGCAACCTGATATACAAGAAATCAAAGATCGATTAATGACTGTACAATCACTCGACGCATACCGATGCCTCGATGAAAATGTTCTCACCAATCCAGATGATGGAGATTTAGGCTCAATTTTCGCATGGGGATTCCCCCCATGGACAGGCGGTGTCTTCTCATACATTGATATGGTGGGTATTGAACACTTTGTTGCCCGCTGCGATGACTATTGCGAACGTTTCGGTGAACGATTCGAGGTTCCGGAAAATTTGAGAAAAATGGCAGAGAACAAAGAGAAATTCTACACCTAAAAATTTTTTGAGGTTCAAAGTCATGACAGCCATTGAGTATTCTGGATGAGTTCAGAAAATATAATCAGTCAGCTAGCCAATGCTATCAGTAGTGATGCACTCATCACCGATTTTTCTGAAAGAGAATATTTCTCAATGGATGTTTTTGATATTGATCAGGTTGCTGATTTGGTTTTTCAACCAAGATCAAAAAATGAAATATCCATTGCGCTGAAAATTTTATCAGAAACAGATTATCAGATTATACCCAGAGGGGGAGGGATGTCCTACACAGGCGGTTACACTCCTTCAACAAAAAGATCTGTCATTGTTGACACATCATTGCTGAATCAAATTCTTGAGATTAATCCTGAGGATATGTACATCACAGTTGAAGCAGGATGCACATGGAAATCAATATATCAGGCTCTCAAACCCATGGGCATGAGATTGCCATTTTTTGGAACAAACTCAGGATCCATGGCAACGGTTGGGGGCGGATTATCCAATGGAGCGCTCTTTTTCGGTACGGGAAAATATGGGTCTGCTGCTGACAATGTTTTAGGCATGGAAGTCATTATTGCTGATGGAACATTGATCAAGACCGGTCAAAATGCCTTTGCAAATTCAAAACCGCATCACAGGACATATGGACCAGATATGACCGGCTTATTTTGTCACGATGCGGGCTCACTTGGCATTAAAGTACAGGCCACGTTTCCTCTCATCTACTGGCCGAAGAGTATCGATTATTTATCATTCGCATATAAGACGCTCGAAGACTCTGTCGCAGCATTGTCATCCGTATCTAAATCAGGNTTAACAGAGGAGTGCTATGTATTGGATCCAAGTTCTGCCGGGAATCTTGCGGATGTTTCAAATATTGAGGGGGCTAAATCAGTCATAAAAGTTTTTAGAGAGCAATCATCCTTTATAAAAGGCATTAAGGAGTCATTTAAAATGGCTTTTACAGGAAGAAGTGTTATTCCCGATGATGCTTACTCATTGCACATGGTGATTGCTAATCATTCCCAACAAGCACTCGATTGCGATTTAAAAGCAGCCACAGCTATTGCCCAGAATCACAATGGAGAATCCATTCCAAATACTGTTCCTAAAGCGACAAGAGCAGATCCATTTCCACCTATGAATGGAATATTGGGACACACAGGCGAACGCTGGGCTGCTTTAAATGCCAAAGTCCCTCATTCCGACGCATTGGCTGTTAATCAAGAGATCATCAAGCTCATGAAGAAGTATAAGACCAGAATGGATGCATGCGGTGTTTGGTTTACATTATTAAACATTGGAATACAGCAGCACTCGTATTCCATTGAGCCTGTTTTGAGGTGGTTAGACGAATGGCCCGAGCTTCACAAACGAACTGCAGAACCATCTTTCCTATCCAATTTTAAAGAACCCACTGTCAACGAAGAAGCTAGAAAATTAGTCCATGAGATCAGAAAAGACATCATCGATTATTTTGCATCAATCGGTGCTGCTTCGAATCAAATAGGTCGTGCTTATGATTATTTGGGTTATCTCTATGAACCATCAAAAGAATTACTAATGAACATTAAAAATAGTGTGGATCCAAAAAATAAAATGAATACTGGCACACTTGGTTTTAAGGATAATTTCTGAAATCATGATAAAAAATTTATTTAATCGCAATGACTAAAAAGCTACTAAATCAAAAAAGAGCCGAAAGAATTTTGGAACGAGAGAACATCGATGGTCTGGTCGTGACCTCACCAATTAACTTCTACTATGTCACGGGTTACTGGGGCTTGTATTATACACCGCTTGGTTTTGATGCTTGTTACTTTTCTGTGATGCCAAAGGATAATTCAAAAGCACCAGGAATGGTTCTTCCCGCGCTAGAAATCAGAAGATTGGAAACGATGGGGAAACCTTGGATTGATAACATTGTTTCTTATTCGTCAAAAGGCGATGGCGAACTTTTTGATGATGATTTTCCAAAAGGTCAAGACTATAAGGGGTGGCCCATTGATCAAGATGCTTCCTTNAATCCTCTTGAGGAAAAGTGGAGGTCTGTTACCCGGGAGTTTAGTGGCAGTTACTCAGAGAATTCTATACAAGCACTGATTCGAGCAATCAAGGGCGCTGACTTGAATGGAAAGAGTNTTCTAATTGATGACTTAAGGATTGAAAAATGGCTGTCAGAGGAGGCCGGNATTAATGTTGATTGCATATTCAGGCCTGACTTATTCAATGAAATAAGAATGGTTAAAACAGAAAACGAAATTGAAATAATGAAAGAGGCTGCAATCATCAATGAGCAATCAATGCTTGCAGCTATTGATTTTATGGCTGATGGAACCACTTGGGAGCAATTAGAAAACTTCTATATGTCTGAGATGGCCACGAGAGGAGGAAGAGGAGTTTACATGATGTGTGGGGTTGGCGAGTTACCCAATGGAATATGTAAAGAGGGAGAGCCGATCATGTTTGATGCACTCGGGCAGTACAAAAGATATCACGGTGATTTTGGAAGATGTGCTGTGATTGGGGATCCAACCCAGCTTCATATTGAGCGCCATCAAGCCATCTTGGAAGGCTGGGAAAAGGCCAAAGAGTTCCTCAAGCCAGGAAGTACTTATGATCAAATCTCACAAGAGGTTGGCAATCACATAAGATCTTTGGGCTTTGATTCTTTCAGGAATCCTGTTGTTCATGGTTTAGGGCTTGAGCACACCGATGACCCAAAGAGTATTGGAACTCAACCTGGAGTCAAAATCAGTCAATCGCTTGAGAAGAATATGATCATCAATATCGATATGCCCTTTACAGAAATAGGGTGGGGTTCGGTGCATATGGAAGACACTATTTTAATCACTGATGATGGCTTTGAACGTCTTTCAACTGCTGATTTTTCTCTTCGATCTTCATGAGTGCAATTATTGCTCCAAATGGAAGCCCCCTCAATACAGCCATTATAGGTGTGGATGACCTNGATCTCTCATTGGAGTTCTATCGAGATTTAATTGGTCTGTCCACAGAAGATCCTTTTGATTGGAGTGGAAAGGAGTTTGAAGAGATTTGGCATTTACCTCAAGGGTCTAGCGCCAGAGGTTATTTTTGCAAACTTAAGGATTGCGATGTTGGAAGGATTTTATTGCTTGATTTTAAAGCACACGAAAAAAAGCTAATTCGACCAAAAGAAATCTCACGTGCCTATGGTTTATTTAATCTGAATTTTTATACAGATGATATTCAGTCAGACACTGAAAAATTCTCATCCAAGGGTTATCGGATTTGGTCAAAACCAACCTATTATGAAATGTCAGAAGGGCAGGGNTCTCCCACTGAAGTTATATTTGATGGTCCCGATAATGTTGCTATTAATTTGGTTGAATTAACGGATAACAATCCTTCATCCAAAGTGGGTCAGATGAAAATCTACACTCAAAAATATGGCCGAACAAAAACCGGCTTAACGCCAGTGGTTACCTCTGCTCATACAACAAGAAATATTGATCTTGCAGTCGAATTTCATAGAAAAGTTTTAAAAAGTGATGTGCTTATTGATGAAGTTCTATCAAGCGAAGCACAAAATGAGTTTCTTCAATTGCCAAACACAGCNAAAACTGCAGTCAAATTTATGCAAGGCGATCATATGTTTGGGAAAGTGGCCTTGTCTCAACCTCTTAATTATGAATGCCATGATATGGTGCCGGATGGAATCGCACCAAACATTGGTTACATTGCACAAGCCTNTAGAGTCAGTAATCTTGATTCATCTGAACAAGAAATCATCAATCTAAAATGCAGCATTTATACCAAAAGAAGATTGGTGGATATCCCAGGTTTAGGCGAGACGGATATGTTGATGGTTGAGAATCCTGGCTCTGGCGCATTACAACTAATTTTTCAAGCATTAAATTGAAAATAACTGTCTTGAGTTTTTAGATAAATTGTTTAACCTATATAATCTAAAATATTTATAGATATAACTTAGGGGAATAAAACATGTCTAATCAAATTGGCGATGCATCTGAGGGTAGACCATCCGGTAAGGGCAANCCGCTTAATTCCATAGAGCATTCAAGATCNAAATCAACAAAGACTTGGATTAAAAAGGAGCTTGCTCAACAACAAAAAAGGTTCAAGAAGATTCTGCAGAATATGGAAGATCTGACACCAAAGAGGAATAAATGGTACGCAGAATTCTTAGAGACAATCTCTACTCGTGGAACCAATATTGATGGCGATACAAGAGCAGTGGTTGCAAAGCAAGATTTGCCTAAACCACCTAGAAGAAAACACAAAGTTACTTACGAGGCAAAAGACCTCAAGGGCTTTGATCATTAATTTTTTAAAAGGGGAAAGAAATGCCTAGACCACACATTGAGCCTTATGACGAAAGACCAGATCCATTCAAACGAATGACACTGCCTGGATTCGGAAAAGGCATGCACTATAAAGTACTCAGCATGGATACAGATACGGGCGCTTGCTCACTTCTTGTGAAGTTTGAAAGTGGATACAAATTGCCTCCTGGAATGAGTTATTCAGAATTAGAGATGTTTGTTGTTTCTGGTTCAGTAACTTATGGAGACACCACTTATGGAGAAGGATATTATTTTCTCATTCCTCCTGGTGTCACCATGCCAGAGATGACTGTAAAGCGTGGAGCCAAAGTAATAATGTTCTATAACTATGGAGAGCCAAGCTTTATTTCATCCGATGAGGATCATCCTCTTGCCGAAAGAGAGCGTTTGTCGATTATCAATTCAATGGAAGATATTGCCTGGATGCCAGGGAATAGGATTGTTCCATCCGTTGCGTCTGGATGCATGCTTAAATTACTGAAATATGATATTCATACTGAAGCACATACATTTCTTTATTGCATGACACCTGGATTCTCACAAGATAATATTTCTTACCACGATTGCTGTGAAGAGTCATATCACATATGGGGAACATCATGGATGATGCAGTTTGGAGATCTACCTACAGGCGGTTATTTCTGGAGGCCTCCATATATTAATCATGGGGCATTTGCCAGCAAGAATGGAATCATTGCCATTGGAAGAACNGATGCACATTTGCATAACTACTTTCATCACAATCCATGGACGAATCCCAAGGAGAATGCTGACAGAGCAGCTGCGAGATTGCGTCGTTTGAGACCTTCACTCTATAAATGGGTTCAGTCACCAGATGGGCACAATCACTTCACTGACTTTGAGTATCCGCACTACCACGATCACGATCACGATCACGGCTAATAGTCGGAATACAAAACAAAATGTCCGGGCCACTAAAGGGACTTAAAATACTGGAACTTACCAGTGTTGTCCTCGGGCCTTGGGCGGCACAAATACTTGCTGATATGGGTGCTGAAGTCATAAAGGTTGAGGCACCTTTCGGAGACAGTAACAGGCAATTGGGTGCTTCGAGAAATCCAGGAATGGCTGCTCTCTATTTATCCAATAATCGAAACAAAAGAAGTCTAGTTCTCGATCTGAAACAAGAGAGCGCAAGAAATGCTCTTTTTGAGATCATTAAAGACAGCGATGTTTTTCTTCACAACAATAGACCACAAGTAATGACCAAACTGGGTTTAGAATACCAGCAAATCTCTGAGGTTAACCCAAGCATTGTTTATTGTGGCACTTATGGATATGGGAAGGATGGTCCTTACGGAAAGAAGGGTGCATTGGATGACTCCATTCAAGCCGTCAGTGGAATTGCCAGTTTAAATGAGCTGGTATTGGGAGAACCTAGGTACTTACCCACAGTTGTCGCTGATAAAACAACAGCCATCACCGTTGTTTACTCAATTCTTGCAGCATTGTTTCATAAAGAAAGGACGGGCGAGGGACAAGAAATAGAAGTTCCAATGTTTGAATCAATGGTTTTTTTCACAATGGCAGAACATATTTGGGGAGAAATATTTGAGCCAGCATTGGGTCCTGCAGGCTATACCAGATTAATGTCTCATCATCGAAAGCCTTACAAAACAAAAGATGGATACATTGCTGTCTTGCCATATATGAATAATCATTGGAAAACTTTTTGCGAGAAGGGTGGCAGACCAGACTTGGTTGATGATGAGCGATTTAGAGATCTTTCCTCAAGGGTGAAAAATATTGATGACACTTATTCAGAGACAGGAAAAATACTCGAAACAAAAACAACCAAAGAGTGGCTGGATATTTTTGATGACACAAAAGTGCCAGTCAATGCTGTCAATAGTCTGGATGATCTTTTTCATGATCCACACCTCAGCGAGGTGGGTTTTTGGCAAGAGTTTGATCATCCAACCGAAGGAAAACTTAAAATGCCTGGCTTTCCAGCCAATTTCTCTAAAACGCCTGCAACAATCAGGAAGCATGCGCCTAAATTAGGAGAACACACAGTTGAGATCCTAAAAGAGGCGGGAATTGATCAAGAAATCATCGAAGAGATGATCTCATCTAAAGCAACATTGGTTTCTGATTAAGCTTTTTTCTGTAGAGATTTTAGTTCTTCAATCACTTCGTCAGTGTGTTTGTCAGGATCTACATTCTTATAGTGTTTAACAATCAGACCGTCTGGATCAATAATGAAGGACTCTCTTTTCGTGATCGTCATCATCATAAATTTACCTAACACTCCGTAATCCACTGCAGACTCTTTTTCTACATCCGCAAGTATTGGATAGGGGAGGCTGTACTTCTCGCTGAATTCTTTGTGCGAGTCAACATCGTCCAAACTGATACCAAGAATTTGCGTATTGAGATCATCGAAGGCAAAAATATTGTCTCTGAAGTTACATGCTTCAGTGGTGCATCCTGGTGTTCCATCTTTAGGATAGAAGAATAGAACCACATACTTACCCTTATAATCTCCCAAAGTATGCCAATCACCATTCTGATCTTGTAGTTTGAATGATGGTGCCGAGTCACCGACAGCAGGTTGTGTATCGGTATAAGCATCAGCCCATACAAAAATTGAAATCACAGCCGTCAATGACAGCATTTTTAAAAATATATTTTTCATAACTGAATTCCTAAGTTCGTTGTACTACATTAGAACATATGTATTAATTAGTTTACATGGAATCTTTCGAACAGAGAACGGGTTTGGTTTTGCCTGGCGGCGGAGCAAGAGGAGCTTACCAAGTGGGCGTTTTAAAGGCGATCTCAGATATTCAAGGGAGAGTAAATAGGTCGCCCTTTTCAGTCATCAGCGGAACATCTGCTGGAGCGATTAATGCGAGCATGATCAGCAGCAGAATTGAAGATTTCCATCAATCCATTCTCAATCTTGAGNATGTTTGGATAAACTTTTCTACCGATCGAATCTATAAGACTGAAAAGTTATTCATGTTGAAGCAAAGTCTTCATTGGTTATTAACATTAATCAGTGGCGGTGTGCTCACTAAAAACCCTAGATCGCTTCTGGATAACCAGCCTTTAAGAGACTTGCTTGAGGAGACAATNGATTTTGATTCCATAGAGAAAAATATCTCTTCAGGCGTTCTNGATGCTTTGATTATTACAGCTGCATCNTATGAGAAAAAACAATCGGTTTCGTTTTTCTCAACGAGTNATGATGTAGATAATTGGAAGAAAGTTGGAAGATNAGGCAGGCAATCCNAGATTGATATTGACACATTGATGGCAAGTGTTGCTCTCCCTTTAATTTTTCCTGCGGTCATGATTNATGGACANTATTATGGAGATGGTGCCATGCGTCAGGAAACTCCGCTTTCTCCCGCCATTCGTTTGGGCGCAACAAATCTTCTGATTATATCTACAGAATCATCNGGAGATGATTCTAAGCAGCAATCTGGAATGGAATATCCCAATATTTCAGAAATTGGNGGATATATTTTGGATGGNTTATTTTCTGGNAGTCTTTATTCAGACCTNGAGCGNTTGGATCGCATCAATCAAGTGATTGCTCAGAATGANAAACAAAAGGTTTATACAAAAACCAAAGAAATGAGACANATAGATTANTTAGTTATTTCTCCCTCAAAGGATATAAATCAAATTGCCATGAGTTGTTATGACGATATTCCCTTNAGTATAAGAACTCTATTTAGAGGCATTGGAATTAATAAAGATAATAATTCAGAGCTATTGAGCTTTTTATTATTTGAGTCCAGATTTTCTAAATATCTCATAGAACTTGGNTTTCAAGATGCCATGANAAGAAAAGAAGANATTGGTAGTTTTCTAANTAGTTAAAGCAGGAATAGGGTTGCAAGCCCAAGAAAAGTNACGAAACCCAATACATCNGTNAGNGTAGTCATCATTACCCCACTTGCTAATGCAGGATCGATACCAACCCTTTTCAATACGAAGGGAATGGTGACTCCTGCAATTGCTGATGCAAATATATTTAGCAGCATTGAGGCACCAACTATTATCCCTATTTCCCAACTTGTTTGAAATATGAGAACCGCAAAGAAAGAAACAATAATCGCCCAGAAAAATCCATTGACCAGCGAAACCATTATTTCTTTTGAAAGTAAGCGAAGCGCATTCGATCTTTGAATTTTACCCATCGCAATACCTCTTATAACCAATATCAGAGTCTGATTTCCTGCTACCCCACCCATGCTAGCTACAATTGGCATCAATACAGCGAGTATGACAATTTGATCAATCGTTGATTGGAATAAGCTAACAGCTGATGCAACTACAAATGCTGTGAATAGGTTTGCACCAAGCCAGACGGCTCTTCTCTTTGAGCTGATAAGAACGGGTGCAAAGATATCGTCTTCATCATCAAGCCCTGCCATATTGAAAATTTCACTGTTGGCTTGGTCTTGGATAATATCCACGACATCATCAACCGTTATCTCACCCAGTAATCTATTTTTTTTATCCACAACAGGGAGCGAGATTAGATCAAGATTCTGGAAGGTTATAATAACTTGATCAGCAGATGATGAGGCACTAATTGGAATAATTTCACTATCCATAATTTCTTCTATAGATGTATCGGCATCCTCAGTAAAGAGGTCAACCAACTTTACTGAACCAATATATTCATTGCTTCGGTTAATGACATAAATATAGTTTGTGTTCTCTGGTAGTTTTTCGAGAGATCTCAGATATCTAATAAGACCTTTTATATTCAAGCCTCTTCTAATTGAAAGAATATTCGGATTGGTTAGACCGCCTGCGGTATCTTCGCCGTATGAGATGACCGATTCTAGCCTGATTTGATCTTCCCTGTCTAATGCACGTATAACCTCATCTGTGATTTGATNCGGTAAGTCANTAAGAATATCTGCCAAGTCATCTAATTCAAGATCTTGGGTTGCAGCAATGATTTGGTTTGTATCCATCTCATTAATGAAGTTNTGGCGGATGTCTTCAACCAGTTCTTTNAGAACNTCACCCTCATCTTCTTGATCAACCATGNGCCAAAGAATCTCTCTATTNCTTGGCTCCATGGCCTCTAATAATCGAGCAATTTCATATGGACTAAGTGAAGAGAGCTTGCTTCTGATTCCAATTGACCTCTCTTTCTCAAGATCATGAAGTANNTGCGTTAGGTTCTTNTCNGTATTTGTCATTTTATTTTCTAGATTCAATTAATTTGACAAGATGAAAGAGAAAAAATCTGTTTACATCCTGAAGCTTTCTCCAAGGTATACTTTTTTGACCTGTTTGTTTTCAAGGATTTGATCTGGTGTTCCGTAAGCAATGGAAGTCCCTTCATTGACAATATAGCCCCGATCACAAATCCCCAATGTCTCTCTTACATTGTGATCTGTTATGAGTATNCCAATTCCTTCAGATGCAAGTGATTTTATAATTCCTTGTATATCCAAAACAGAAATTGGATCAACGCCAGCAAACGGTTCATCCAGTAATATAAATTTAGGTTCAATTGAAAGCGTTCTTGCAATCTCTACTCTTCTTCTCTCTCCTCCAGAGAGACTCATCCCTATTGTGTTCCTTATTTCATTAAGGTTGAGTTGATCAAGTAGCTTCTCAAGAATCTCCATTCTTTTTATTAGCGAAAGGCCCTTTCTCATTTCAAGCACAGCAAGTATATTCTCCTGAACCGTGAGTTTTCTGAAAACCGAGGCTTCTTGAGGTAAATAGCCTATCCCAATCTTTGCTCTTTTGTGTATCGGATAATGGGTGATGTCTAAATCATCCAAAGTAATTTTTCCATTGCTGCATGAGACCAGTCCAACAGTCATATAGAAAGCCGTTGTTTTTCCTGCTCCATTCGGTCCCAATAATCCAATAATCTCACCACTCTTGATATTAAAACTCAGATTATTAACCACTTTTCTGGAGCGATATTTTTTTTCGAGTGATTCTGCTATCAATATGCTCATGATGCACTATTCCATTGAATTGAGAGCATTATTTGTTCTAAATTTGATTTGATTCTCCTCGAGCATTGCATTAAAACCAATAGCCTCGATTGTATTGTTATTTAGAGTAATTTTTACCTTTTTATTTGTAGCTATAGTCATCTTACTTGGATTTATTTCTATATATTCTGTTTCTATCAATGATGGTCTTATAGTTGATTGATTTTCAATTAAGACATTGCCAGTTAAAACGAGAAGATTGGCATCATCATACATCGCTCCTTTTTCTGATGATATCTTCCAATCGTTTAATTCATCAGAATAATATTCAAGGTTTACATGCTCCAAAATGATTTGATCATCACCNCTTTCTGTTTTAGCTTTCTTNGAAAAAATCTTATAGGTCAGTTCCCCTTGTGTATCCGACCCAAAGAATTCTGCATTTTTAAGGCTATAGATCCTCTCACTTGATTCAAGGGATGTCTCAATTTCAATTTGATTGGTAGAAAGGTATGCAAGGTAACTTCCAGTCGCTAAGAAAAGAAGAAGGATCAATTTAAAGAAAAATCCAAACACAAACTTCTTTCTACATTAAGCCAGCNCTGAATAGATCATGAATATTCAGTGCTCCNATGACTTTATTTTCTTTNANGACGANAATTGAAGTNATNTTTTNNTCTTGAATNANGTTCACAGCATTGTAGGCAAGNGTATCTGNAGAAACAACAAATGGATTAATGGTCATCACATCAGTCATTTTAGTGCTCTGGATATCTATGCTTGATTCAAGTGTTCTCCTCAGATCACCGTCAGTAAAGATGCCAGCCAGTTTATTATCACGATCCACTACAGCAGTCATTCCCAATGCTTTTTGTGACATTTCAATAAGACCTTTTGCAAGAGTATCATCCGAATAGACAACCGGTATTTCCTCTCCAGTATGCATAATGTCGTTTATAGTGAGAAGCAGTTGTTTACCGAGCGAACCTCCTGGATGAGATTTTGCAAAATCTTCCTTAGTAAAACCTTTCCGCTCAAGCAATGCCACAGCAAAAGCATCTCCTACTGCTAATGCATTAGTGGTGCTGGCAGTGGGAGCTAGGTTCATTGGGCAGGCCTCTTCTTCAACTGGAACATTAATGTGGATATCAGACTCATGAGATAATTTTGAGTCAGGATTGCCAGTGAAAGAGATAATCTTTATCTCTTTTTTCTTGAGATATGGAATCAAAGAAACTATTTCTTCTGTTTCTCCGGAATAAGAAAATATCAGTGCGATGTCTTTTTCATCTATCATTCCGAGATCGCCATGGATTGCTTCGCTCGGATGTATGAAGTAGGAGGGTGTTCCTGTGCTCGATAGTGTTGCCGCTATCTTATCTGCTATGTGACCTGACTTTCCTAGACCCATCACGATTAATTTGCCAGAACATTTAAGGCACAATTCACAGGCTTCGACAAATGAAGCATCGATGAGATCGATTTGTTTGGCAAGAGCTTTGGATTCAATCTCCAATACCTTCTTTGCAACTGATATGTAATCAAAATTTGTCATGAATGGGTAAAACAAAAAGTATAATGGCTTTCTCTATATATAATCTCAACGAATTAAGAATATAATAAATAAAATGAATCCTGAACAAATAACTCAATTAATACAGTCTGCGATACCCGATGCTGATGTATCTGTTACCAGTGACGACAACGTCCATTTTAGTGCAACCATAATCTCATCATCATTTGAGAATCTTTCATTAATTGATCGCCATAAGATGATTTATGAATCTCTTGGAGACAATATGCGTCAAGAAATTCATGCGCTCAGTATTGACGCAAGGACACCAAAGTCATAGTCCAAATAGACCATTGAAAAAGTTAGTAATTAATGGTGGATACCCTCTAAAAGGGAGCGTAAAAATTTCAGGCGCCAAGAATGCAGCACTTCCCATGATGACAGCATGCATCCTATCAAATCATAATATCACTCTTAATAATGTTCCTGATCTTGCTGATGTAAGAACCATGAGGGCATTACTCGATTCTATGGGAATCAGTACTAGTAAAACGCTTGATGGCTCATTGCAATTGAATGGCGGACAAATCAAATCAAAATACGCATCATATGATCTGGTAAAAACTATGCGGGCTTCAATCATGGTTCTTGGTCCATTGCTTGCAAAGCATGGCAAGGCAAAAGTCTCATTGCCAGGCGGTTGTGCAATCGGTGCGAGACCGGTTGATTTGCATATAGAAGGATTGAAAAAGCTTGGAGCAAATATAGAGATAAAAGATGGATATATCTTGGCTTCCGCCGAACAATTAAAAGGTTCGGAATATCATTTTCCAATAAAAAGTGTGACAGGTACCGCAAATATTTTGATGGCTGCGACCTTGGCAGAGGGTGAAACCAAGATCCTTAACGCAGCCTGCGAACCTGAAATTAATAANCTGGGNGNACTGTTAAACCTTATGGGGGCAAAGATCAAGGGTCTAGGANCAGAAACTATTACNNTAGAAGGTGTAGACAATCTTTATGAAGCTGAAATCGATATCATTCCGGATCGAATTGAGGCAGTTACTATGATTATTGCAGGANTTATCACTAAAGGTGAAATTACTATTGAAAATATCGACCCTTCACATATAAAACAACCAATCGAATTAATCAGACAGTGTGGAGCAAGGTTTGAGATGTTTAAAGATGCCTTGCTTGTAAGCAGTCCGGATAAGATAAAACCAATGAATTTTGAGACACAACCATATCCAGGAATTCCAACTGATATACAAGCGCAATTGATGGCATTAAATGCCATTGCTGAGGGCCACTCTAAGATCAGCGAAACGATTTTTGAGAATCGATTTATGCATGCACTAGAACTTAAGAGAATGGGTGCTAATATTTCAATAGCTGGAAATAAAGCTGAAGTGAGAGGTGTTTCAAAATTAAATCCTGCTCCAGTGATGGCTACAGATTTAAGAGCCTCTGCAGCTTTGATTCTCGCTGCTCTTTCTGCTAGCGGAGAAACCATTATTGATCGAATTTATCATTTAGATCGGGGTTATGAGAATATTGAAGAAAAGCTTCTAAATATTGGTGCAAAAGTTCAAAGAATTGACTAATGATTTTTATTTATTCGTGTATAATCGCACTTGCTTTTTAGGTGAACAGATTCCATATGGAAAAAAATATCAACAGAAGAAAGTTTTTATCTATCGCTACAAGTGTTACCAGCGCAGTTGGAGGAATTTTTGCTGTAGGTGCATTTGTCTCGACTTTCCAGCCCAGTAAAAAAGCAAAAGCACTCGGTGCTTCAATAAAAGTAAACCTATCAAAACTAGAACCCGGTTCGATCATCAAAGTAATCTACAGAGGTAAGCCTATATGGGTTTTNCGTAGAACTGAGAAAATGATCAATGAATTGGATAACGAAAACTCAAATTTAAGGGATCCAGAATCTGACTTATCGATTCAGCCGGATTTTGCTAAGAATAAATTTCGTTCTAAGAATCCTGAATATTTTGTCGTCGAAGGCGTCTGCACTCATCTGGGATGCGCTCCAATTGAAAAATTTGCTATTGCTCCTGCAGATATGGGGCCAGACTGGAAGGGCGGTTTCTATTGCCCNTGTCATGGATCCAAGTTTGATTTATCAGGAAGGGTATATGCTGGCGTTCCGGCTCCTTCAAATCTTAGGGTTCCTGCTCATCAATTTGCTGATGAAGCCACTTTAATAGTAGGCGAGAATAGTTAATCAAATGGCAAAGAATACAGAAACCATATTTAAAAACCCTCTCTTGAGATGGATAGATGAAAGATTTCCTTTGTCTGCTCTCATTAAGGACCATGCAACAGAATATTATGCCTCTAAGAACTTCAATATATGGTACCTGTTTGGAGTTTTATCCATGGTTGTACTTGTGATCATGTTCCTCACAGGCTTCTTTCTCACCATGAATTACAAACCATCGGCTGAGGATGCATTCAACTCTGTGGAATACATCATGCGATCTGTAGAAAATGGTTGGCTGATTCGATACATGCATTCAACAGGTGCCTCATTCTTCTTTATTGTTATTTATCTCCATATGTTCAGAGCTATGCTCTATGGATCATATAAAAAGCCAAGAGAACTGATATGGGTTCTTGGAATGTTGCTCTACTTTTGCCTAATGGCAGAGGCATTCTTCGGCTATTTGTTGCCGTGGGGTAATATGTCTTACTGGGCAGGACAAGTGATCGTGAATCTCTTTGGATACATACCTTTTATTGGTGAGTCTTTAACGGAATGGATCAGAGGCGACTATTTTATTTCTGATATTACACTGAATCGTTTCTTTGCATTTCATGTAATATTTTTGCCCCTTGCTATTCTTGGTTTAGTGGCAGCCCACATACTTGCATTGCATCATGTTGGATCAAATAATCCTGATGGGGTTGAAATCAAGAAGCATTTAGATGAAGCAGGCAAGCCTGTTGATGGCGTCGCTTTTCACCCTTTTCACACAAGCAAAGATTTAGTTGGTATTACGGTCTTTCTAATTATTTATTTTGCAGCAGTTTTCTTCGCTCCAGAAATGGGCGGATATTTTCTTGAAGTAGANAACTTTGAACCTGCTGATCCTCTTAAAACACCAGAGCATATTGTGCCTTCTTGGTATTTTACACCCTACTATGCAATCTTAAGAGCTGTACCAGATGCTGCATTGGGAGCACTCTTTCTTGTATTGGCAGTTCTTCTATTTGTATTCTTGCCNTGGTTAGATAAGTGTGAGGTCAAATCGATCCGTTACAGAGGTTGGCAGTATAAGTTTGCTCTTACTCTATTCGCCATATCATTTATCGCTCTTGGATACCTAGGTCTTCAACCAGCAACTGGAATTTATGTTGCTNTAGCAAGATTTTTTACCATTACTTATTTTGCATTTTTCTTGCTTATGCCTTTTTACACCAAGCTCGAAAAAACAAAAACTGTTCCTGAAAGAGTGGTTTATAAGAACAAAGAATCATGAGAAAGATGCTTATAATCTATCTTTCGTTCATATTTTTTTCAGGGCCGACATTTTCTGCTGGTTCCATGGACCTTGATGAATATTTAGAAGGAATGAATGTTAAAACTTCTGACGTAAGATCGCTTCAAAGAGGAGCAAAGAATTTTTTCAATAATTGCTCCGGGTGCCATACTCTTCAGTATATGAGATATAACCAAATTGCTGAGGATTTAGGCATCACCGAAGATCAGTTGATGCAAAATCTTATTTTTACTGAGAGTTCACCACAAGATCTCGTAATGAATAACATGCTAAGTGAAGATGGTAATCGTTGGTTCGGAAAAGCTCCTCCAGATCTTACACTTGTTACGAGGAGAAAAAGTCCCGAATATGTTTATGGCTTTCTAAATTCGTTTTATGAAGATAACGGTTCTCCCACTGGAGTAAATAACCATGTTCAAGAAGCTTCAAGCATGCCACATGTTTTATGGGATATTGAAGAGAGATTTTCAGATCAAGAATACAGTCAGTTTCTTAATGATACTGTGGGCTTTCTGGTTTATGCCGGTGAACCAATTATAGAAAAGCGAAAATCAATGGGTGTTTGGGTGATAGGCTTTTTGCTTATTTTCTTAATATTAAGTTATGCTCTTTATAAAGATATATGGAGGGAGGTTAAGTGACCAACGTATCTAATAGAAGATCAATGATGGGTTTGTTCTCAGGGAATACTTGCATTAGGTCNCATCAAGTAAGGTTTGTGCTTAGAGAAAAAGGAATTACAACAGATATTCAAAATGTTGACGGCAAAAAGATTCCTGAAGATTTAATTGCGCTTAATCCTTATGCCTCAATTCCAACTCTTACTGATAGAGAGTTAGTTATTTATGACTCTGGTGTAATTATTGAGTATCTTGATGAGCGATATCCTCATCCGCCACTGATGCCTGTGAGCCCTGTTGATAGAGCAAAAATAAGGCTCGCATTGGTTTCACTAGAATCCGACATTGTTTCTACTGCAATTGAATTGGATGGTGCACTTGGCACAAAGAACGAAAACAGCCTCAGGAAGAAACTGAAATCAATGTTGAATTCATCATTGGATTTATTTTCAGCGAACAACTATTTTCTTAATGATGAATTGACAGTTATAGATTGTGTTTTGGCCCCAATATTATGGAGATTAGGTTACTTTGGAATCTCTCTTGGATCTGAGCATAAGGCCATTAAAAATTATATGGAACTTGTTTTTTCACGTGAAACATTTCAAAACAGCTTGAGTGAGGATGAAGAAGAGATGCATCTATAGTCTTTTTTGAATGAAGATCATATGACGGGCACTCTTTATCTTGTTTCCACACCTATAGGCAATATCAACGACATCACATTTAGAGCGATCGATACGCTCAAGAATGTTGATATCATTTTGACTGAAGATACAAGGGTCACATCTAAACTTTTGAAACATCACTCAGTNGTAACTAAGTCATCCTTGGAATCTTTTAATGAAATNAATGAGGATAAGAAGACTCCAAAGATTATTTCGGAATTGAGAAATGGAAAGAATATNGCCCTTGTTTCAGATGCCGGTACTCCATTGATCAGCGACCCAGGCTATAAATTCATTAGGCATGCAAGAGATAATAATATCAAAGTAGAGCCGGTCCCAGGTTGCTCTGCTCTTATAGCAGCAATCACGGCATCAGGCTTACCCTCCGATCGATTCTCTTTTCATGGTTTTTTACCAAGAAGCAGTTCTAAAAGAATCACTGAGCTAAATGAGCTCAATCATAATAAAGAAACACTTATTTTTTATGAATCTGTTCATCGTATCCAATCTTCTGTAGAGGACATGACTAATGTTTTTGGCGGCACTAGACATGCTGTCCTTTGCAAGGAAATAACGAAGATGCACGAGTCTTTTATTGGCGAAACATTATCAGATATTTCACACTTTCTCGCAGAGAATAAAGAAAAAATAAAAGGTGAATTCACCATCGTTATCCANGGCTATTCAGAGAGTGAAGGTTTTACAGAAGACATAGATGAAATTTTGAGACTTCTCATGTGTGATCTTTCGCTTAAGAAGGCTGTAGAGATAGCTGCCAAGGTGACTNGTGTTCGTAAGTCCAAGATTTATGATCGAGCACTTGAGATTAAGAACCAATAACCTTGTTTTTTTATGCACCATGATTAATAATCCAGCTTGGAGTTGGCCAGACAATCGCTGNATTTCAGAGGAAAGTCCGGGCTCCAACGGGAACGATGCCAGGTAACACCTGGAAGGCGCGAGCCTATGGAAAGTGCAGCAGAAAATGTACCGCTTTAATGATTTAGAGTAAGGGTGAAAAGGTGCGGTAAGAGCGCACCGCTTGATTGGTAACAATCAGGGCATTGCAAACCCCATCGGGAGCAAGACCAAATAGAAGAGTAATGATACCCCGTAATCGCTCTTGGGTAGGTCGCTTGAGGTGTTTGGTGACGAACATCCCAGATGAATGATTGTTCAACGACAGAACCCGGCTTATAGGCCAACTCCAAAACCTTTCAATTAAACCTTTTATCTATTGACATCACTTGTATATAAACTATAGTAATCTCATNGTGGTAAAAAGTGGGATAAAACGCTTGATCNTACTGATAANCATCATGTTTAGAGGATTAAATAAAATTAGTTTAGATACTAAGGGAAGGATATCCATCCCCACTAAGTATCGTTCAGAGCTTGCAAAATATGGCTCAAGTAAGCTCATATGTACAATTGATATTGATCAATGCCTGCTCNTGTATCCAAAAAAGATCTGGCTCAAAATTGAGAAAACAATCATGGAATTNCCCTCACTGGATAAATCCAGCAGGATGCTCCAACGCCTAATGATTGGACATGCAAGTGAATTAGTTCTGGATAGCAACAATAGAATTTTGGTCCCAATAGAGCTTAGAGAATTTTCTGGCATTAAAAAATCAGCCATGTTTATTGGCCAAGGACAGCGTTTTGAAATATGGAACTATCATTCATGGAATGAATCAAGAGATTCATGGCTCAGCAAAAGTGACTTTACATTAACTGATCAACTTAAGGATATATCAATTTAAATAGACTGGATATGAGTGAATTTGCATTTGAATTAATGGATACAGATAGCCAAAGAGCTAATATCAAGGTTATTGGTATTGGTGGTGGAGGCGGAAATGCTGTCAATCACATGATTAAGCAAGGCATTCAAGGCGTAAAATTTATATGTGCTAATACCGATACCCAAGATTTATCATCCTCACCTGCTGAAGAAAAGATCCAGCTTGGAGTTGAGACCTCAAAGGGTTTAGGTGCAGGAATGAATCCAGAGATCGGAAGAGCGTCTGCTGAAGAGGCAGGTGAGTCTATAAGAGCGCTCCTATCAGATACAAATATGTTGTTTATAACAGCAGGTTTTGGCGGTGGAACAGGTACCGGAGCCAGTCCTGTTATTGCCAAGATTGCAAAAGAAATGGATATATTAACCGTTGGTGTTGTAACAAAACCTTTTGAGTGGGAAGGCGAAGAAAGATCTGCTCTAGCAGAAGAAGGTCTGCAAGATTTAGAGCAACATGTGGACTCATTGATAGTTATTCCAAACGATCGATTACAATCATTGGGTGAGAGAATTACACTTTTCAATGCATTTCAGGCAGCAAATGAAGTTTTGTTGAACTCAGTTCAGGGCATTGTGGAGTTGGTAACTGTTCCCGGTGTTATTAATCTTGATTTTGCTGATGTTAAGGCAGTGATGGGGAAAAAAGGTCGAAGTATTATGGGCTCATCCATTGCATCAGGGCCCGATAGAGCTAGACTTGCAATTGAGCAAGCCATTAATAGCCCATTATTGGAAGACATCAGCTTGGATGGTGCATCTGGGATATTGCTTAATGTCACTGTTGCCAACGACATTGAGGTTTCAGAATTTAACCAGATTGGCGCAATACTAAAGAGTTATACAAAAAATAAGGCAAAGGTAATTGCAGGGACATCTTTATCAAGAGATTTAGAGGATGATAGTATTCGAGTCACACTTGTGGCCACAGGTTTAAATACAGAGAAATCTAACAAAAATAAAGAAGAGAATCGAGAACGATCTTTTGATGATCTTGATCGTCCAATTACAGCCAGAAATGGATTACGACAACAAAAAACCCAAGACATGTTTGAGAGTTTTCAAAAAACTACATCATCAGGAGATCAAGACGAAGAGTTGCTGGATATACCTCGCTTCTTAAAAAGACAAGAAAAACAAGATCCTGAAAAAAGACAAGAAAAACAAGATCCTGATTTAGATTTTTGATTTAGCCAAGCATCATGATCGATGAGTCGTTTCATATCCCAGTATTAACTGAGGAAGTTATTGAGTATCTTATCCGCAAGAAGGATGGTCATTATCTAGACGCAACAGCAGGTTTTGGTGGGCACTCCTCTTCCATTTTGGAAGGTCTTGATAATGGTTCACTTGTTGCAATAGATCGAGATCCAGAAGCTATAAACTATTTAAACTCAAAATTTAAATCAGAGAAACGAATCAGCATTAATCAGGCATGTTTCAGTGAACTAAATGATTTATTCAGTGGAGTACAGTTCGATGGGATACTGGCTGATATAGGTGTTTCTTCGTATCAGCTTGATAAAGCATCAAGAGGTTTCAGCTTTAAACACAATGGCCCTCTTGATATGAGAATGAATCAAGATTTAGGTAAAGATGCTTCAAGTTGGCTAAATGATGCGACNGAAGAAGAGATATCAAGTGTTATNTGGAAATATGGTGAAGAAAAAAGAGCGAAGAAGATTGCCAAGGCAATTATTGAGACAAGAAAAAGTTCTAGAATTAACTCAACAAAAGATTTGGCAGAATTGATACTCGAAATAATTCCACGAAGATTCAATGACAAGAAGCATCCGGCGACAAAAACCTTTCAAGCAATAAGGATTTTTATTAATAATGAGCTTGAAGAGCTTGAAGCGATTTTAATATTAATCTCAAAACAACTAAAGATTGGTGGAAGGGCCTGCATCATTAGCTTCCACTCATTGGAGGACAGAATGGTCAAGCGGTTTTTTAGAGACCGCTCAAGAAGAGATCCAAGATTATCAAAGCTCCCAAATTTGCCTGATGAGTCATCATTTAAGATAGTAAGCAAAGGATTAAAGCCAAAAGAGAGTGAAGTGATTACCAATCCAAGATCGAGAAGTGCGACTCTAAGAGTTTTTGAAAAAATAAAATGAAAACAGAAGGCATTAATTACAAGTGGATCTTTTTCTGGTACATCATGCTATGTGTATCTGGTTTTTATGAAGTGAATTTACACTTCAATAAAAGAAATCTTTTTCAGGAATATCAGATCATTATTTCAGAAACAGAAAAATTGGAGATGGAGTGGAGAGAGCTTCAGCTTGATTATTCTGAATTCACATCTGGAAAAAAGATAGGCTTAATTGCAGAAGAAGAAGCTAATATGTCACTTCCTGACTCCAAGAAAATAAACGTACTTAAGAAAAAATGAAGTCAACTGAGAAAGGCTTAATCAAATCAAGGTTTATCTTCTTATTGGGCTTAATATCACTCATGCTCTTGGGTTTATTTATTCGTTCCTTCTATTTGCAATATCTCGAATCAGATTTTCTTAATACAGAGGGTGAGAAGAAGCATATTAAATACAAAACTATCCCAGCGAACCGAGGGAGTATCTATGATAGAAATGGCATACCACTTGCTGTAAGCATACCTGTTTATAGATTGATAGTTGACCCAAAGACCGTTCTCAAAAAGGATAATTATTCAGAATTATTGGAAGCGTTGTCTAANATTATTTCAAAGCCAGCAAGCGAGATTGATCTAGAAATAAGGAAGAGAAGCAACAAGAGATATTATATTCTCAATAGAGAGCTGAGGAAATCTGAGGTTGAAATTGTTCGTGAAGATAATTTTGGAAATTATATATATTTAGAAACTTTCTATAAGAGGTTCTATCCAAATGGTGAAACCTCATCACATCTTTTAGGTTTTACTGGTAGTCAGGGTGAGGGCCAAGAAGGTTTAGAGTATGCTTTAAATAGTGGCCTATCAGGAAGAAATGGCTTAAAGAAAACATTGACTGATATTCATCAGAATAGCATTGCTGATATAGAAATGATCAATGAACCGATGATCGGTGAAGATTTTTATTCAAGTGTAGATATAAAGATTCAGCACTTCGCTCACCAAGCACTCAAATCTGCAATTGAGAAACATAATGCAAAGGGCGGTTCTGTTGTTGTAATGGATGTGACTACTGGAGAGATACTAGCAATTTCAAATCAGCCTGCTGGAGATCTTTCAATATCAGAAAATCGCATTCCAAAAATCTATAAGAATAAGGCAATAACTGATAAGTTTGAGCCTGGTTCAACATTCAAGACCTTAACAATGGCCGCAGCTTTGGAAAACCAAATTTTTCAAGCTGATGACACTATAGACACATCGCCTTACAAGATCGGCTCAAGGACCATTAAAGATCCCAGATATCATGGCGAATTATCTATGGAAGAGGTACTCATTAAATCAAGTAATGTGGGAATCTCAAAGATTGCATTAAAGATTGACTCATGTGATCTCTATTCTTTCTTTAATAATCTTGGATTCGGCCAGGTCACTGCTTCAGGTTTTCCAGGTGAAGCTTCTGGAACACTGGATTATCAATGCAGCAGGTGGAGAGATGGCATGATTGCATCTCTCTCATATGGTTATAATGTCGACATAAGCCTCATGCAACTTGCAGGTGCATATGCTGCAATCGCAAATAGTGGAATCAAGCAGCCAATCACATTGAAGAAGATTGAAACGGAATCACTCGATGGTATTCGTATCCTNTCCGAAGAAGCATCTGGAGAAATCATGTCAATGCTTGAAAAAGTTGCTATTAGGGGCGCGCCTCTCGCAAAGATTAATGGCTATCGAATTGGCGGCAAGACTGGAACAGCACAAATTGCTGCCGCAAACTATTCCTCTGATCGACATAATGCAATATTTGTTGGCGTGGTGCCATTGTCNCAGCCAAAACTATCAATTGCAGTAATTNTTAATGAGCCCAGAGGAGAAGAATATTACGGTGGCCGCGTAGCTGCACCGGTATTTTCTGAAATAGGTTCACATTCTCTAAGGCTATTAGGTATAGCACCCGATGATAAATAATTTTACATTTTTTAGTGTTAATCTAACGAAAGATGGTTGTTAGCCATACTTGAAGGAGGAGGCCATGTTTTTATATTTTTCTGAATATCTGATTGAGTGGTTTTCGCCACTGAATGCCNTTACGTATATTACAACTAGGGGCATACTTGCCGCGCTAACTGCTTTGGTTATTTCTTTCTTATTTGGGCCAAAGATTATTGNAAAGCTTCAAGGCAATAAGATCNGTGAAACCATCAGATCNGANGGNCCNTCNACCCATTCTTCTAAAGGCGGAACACCTACCATGGGAGGATTNATGATCATTCTTTCAATTTTGGTCAGTGTTTTGATNTGGTCAGATTTAAGNAATCTCTATAATNTAGTGCTGATTGCTTCAATTATTTCTTTTGGTTTCATAGGGTTTATTGATGATTATAAGAAGCTCAAGAAAAGCAAAAGAGGCATGTCTGCGAAATCAAAGTTTNTTCTGCAATTCATTGTNGCAGCCTCTGCAACTTACTATCTCTTAGGACAAGGTAGCAATGTTTTGAGTTCAGAAGTATTGATTCCGTTCACAAATAATTTTCGTGTAGATTTGGGCTGGATGTTTCTTCCATTTGCAATTTTTGTCATTGTAGGATCTAGCAATGCAGTCAATCTCACNGATGGGTTAGATGGNTTAGCCATTATGCCTGTATCAATGATNGCAATTGCACTTGGAATTTTTGCTTANGTAANGGGCAATTATAACTTTGCAGAATATCTCGATTTACCTTTCCTGCAAGACGCAGGGGAGGTTTTTGTTTTTTGCTGTGCAATCTCAGGAGCAGGCCTTGGTTTTTTATGGTTTAACACATATCCGGCACAGATTTTTATGGGAGATGTGGGTGCTGTCTCACTGGGCGGGATTCTCGGCACAATCGCTATTATTGTTAAGCAAGAACTAATATTGGCGATCATGGGCGGGGTTTTTATCATGGAAACTTTATCGGTGATTCTTCAGGTTGGTTCATTTAAGCTCAGAGGAAAGAGAATTTTCAATATGGCTCCAATCCATCATCATTTTGAATTAAAAGGGTGGGCTGAACCCAAGGTGATCGTAAGGTTTTGGATCATCACGGTTTTTCTCGTCTTGATTGGTTTATCGAGTCTTAAAATAAGATAATAATGGGCATCACTTCAAGAGAATCAATAGAAGCATTTGACCGCCTATTTCTTTTAGCTACTGCATTTTTGATAATTGGTGGGATTGTTATATTGGCTTCAGCATCTATGCCTCTTTCTATGAAAGAAGAGGGCTACCCATATGAATATGTCAACAAACA
>NZHF01000026.1 GCA_002691305.1 Gammaproteobacteria bacterium
TTCTGTCTCATTTACCACCAGGCCTAAGCGTGAAAATGAAATTGAAGGTATTGACTATTCCTTTATTGATGAGAGTAGATTTAAACAGATGATTGAAATGGATGAATTTCTTGAGTATGCGACTGTCTTCGATAATTACTATGGGACACAGAGAAAAATTGTTTTAAATAATCTTCAAAAAGGCTTGAATGTTATTCTTGAAATTGACTGGCAAGGTGCACAACAAATCAAAAAAAATATGCCCGACTGTGTGATGATCTTTTTAATTCCGCCGTCTAAAGATGTGCTTCTATCCAGGTTAAAAAATAGAGGAACTGATTCCGAGGAAGAAATAGAGAACCGCTTTAACCAAGCGGTTTTAGATCTAAATGAGTCAAGTGAGTTTGATCATGTGCTGGTCAATGACCAAATAGATGAGGCTGTTGATAATATTGTTCATTGCATTCAAGAAAATTTGAATGAAACAAATCAATCAAGCAAGGTTGAGCAAGCCTTGGAAAGTTTCTTTGAAACAAATTGACTTATCTCTTGGATTCAGTAACCTATCGCACTCATCCAATTAGAGGTTAACATGGCCAGAGTAACTGTAGAAGACTGCATAGAGAAAACTGAAGGCGTTTTCAGCCTTATAAAATTGGCTTCTCAAAGAGCCAGAAGAATTGCCAACGGTGCTCAAACACTTCTTGAAAATGAAGAAAATGACAAACCAACAGTGCTTGCTCTGCGTGAGATTGCTGAAGGTCACCTTGATGATCCCGAGTTTCATAAAACCGAGAGCGATATAGAAAAAGAGTTGGCAGAAGAATTGGCTAAATCTGAAGCAGAAGAGTTAGAACGACTCTAAAACTCTCTTTAACATCACACAGAACTAAATTTAGAATGGGTCATTGACCTAAATACTTCTAATGATTTTTTGCCTTCTTGGTTTATATTATTGGTATGGAAGAACTAAAAAAATCTGCTGATGAAATGTGGCGAAAAAAGCCTCCCAAACTTCTAAAGCAACTTATTTCAGAGCTTGATTATCTTGATACGGATGATATCGAGGTGATCAGCAAAGCATATGCTTACTCAAGCATTGCTCATGAGCATCAATCTCGAAAAACTGGAGAACCATATATTATCCATCCGGTTGCTGTTGCAAGCATACTTGGTGGGCTCCACCTTGATGCCTCAGCTATATCAGCAGGTTTATTGCATGATGTTCTAGAAGATACAGAAATAAATGAGGACTTATTGCGTAAAGAGTTTGGCGAAGAAATCTTTGCCCTTGTCGATGGGGTGAGTAAGCTTGATCAGCTTGAAGATGAAGGGATCAAGGAGAACCAAGCTGAAAGCTTCAGAAAAATGATGTTGGCAATGGTTAAAGATATCAGGGTCATAATCATAAAGCTTTCCGATAGGCTTCACAACATGAGGACAATTTATGCGCTCGATCCCCATAAACAAATGAAAAAAGCAAAAGAGACCCTCGAAATCTTCGCGCCCATCGCTAACCGCCTTGGGATATACAACATTAGAAGAGAGCTTGAAAAAGAAGGCTTTAAATATGGCTATCCCTATAGACACAAAATCATTTCTTCTTCGCTAAAGAAAAAGCTTGGTAATCAGAAAAAAATTCTAAAACAAATCAACGATAGAATCTCAAAACGGCTGAAAGAGGAAGACATTAACTTTAAGATAATAACCAGAGAAAAAGAGCTCTTCAGTGTCTATGAAAAGATGAAAAGTAGGCGTTTGCCGCTGGACCAAATAATTGATGTTTATGGTCTACGAATCATAGTCGATGAGCCCAAGGAATGTTACGAAGTCTTGGGCTTGGTTCATGAATTGTATAAGCCCATCATGGGTAAATTTAAAGACTACATTGCAATTCCTAGGGTGAATGGCTATCAGTCAATTCATACCAGTCTACTCGGTCCAAATGGCACGCCCATTGAAATCCAAATCAGAACATTAGAAATGGATAGGGTTGCTGAAAATGGAATTGCAGCTCACTGGAAGTATAAAGCCTCAAATCCATCANGNACAACAGCGCAGANCAAAGCCAGAGAATGGCTTGCAACGATCAAAGANATACAGGGCTCAACNCACCCTGAAGAGTTTCTTGAGAGCGTGAANGTAGANCTTTATCCCGACAAGGTTTATGTGTTTAGTCCGAAAGGAGATATCTTAAGGCTTCCCACAAAATCAACCTGCGTGGATTTTGCATACGCAGTTCATACCGATGTTGGAAACAGCTGCATAGGTGCGAAAGTTAATCGCGTTCAGGTTCCCTTAAGGTCNGAAGTAGAGAGCGGTCAGACTNTTGAAATCATNACTTCCCGNTATGCAAATCCNGATCCGAGTTGGCTCTCATTTGTTACCACNGCCAAAGCNAGACATAATCTCAGATCNTATCTTAGNGATTTGAATGTGGAGCAAACAATNGTTCTTGGCAAGAGATTATTCGGTAATGCTNTAGANACTCTCGGGAAAAAACAGCGAAATATAAAAAANAAACAAATNAAAAGGNTGTTNGANCTCCTGAATTATAAGGANATGAATGATCTATACCANGCAATTGGTCTTGGGGACCGAAATCCNTTATTAATGGCGCAAATGATGNTGGGAGACGANGAAATAATCAAAGAGAAANGCTCAAAAANCCCTCTTNTAATNAAGGGAACAGAAGGGGTTTCTATAGAGTTTGCAAAATGCTGCATGCCTATACCTGGTGACACCATTATTGGCCATTTAAGCAANGTCAGGGGNTTTGTGATACANAGAAGAAAATGTCGACACATTAACNCTTTCCAGAAAGATAGAAGTCGGTGGATAGGTGCCGAGTGGAGCAAAACAATAAAACAAACGTTGCCCTCAGAGCTGTTAATAAATGCAAAACATAAGCCTGGAGCGCTCGCTGCAATTGCAGGAAAACTTGCTGAAAGAGACTGCAATATTGATCAGGTAACTGTAATAAAAGAGCATGAGGANAACACGATCGACTTTTCATTTCAGTTTCAGGTTGCAGACAGNATTGAGCTTGCAGACGTGATAAGAGATGTGCGGTCAGTTGGAGTTGTTGAAAGAGTTTCTAGAGGCCTTCACTAATGTGCGATAAAAAAATTATTAGCACGCACAGAGCCCCGAAGGCAATTGGTCCATATTCTCAGGGGGTTATTTCCAATGGTCATATCTTCCTTTCAGGGCAAATCCCACTCAATAGTAATGGAGAGTTACTTGATGGAAATATACAAGAACAGGTTGCACTGGTTTTTCAGAATATTCGGCATCTTCTTGAAACGGAAAACTGCACCCTTCAAAATATCGTAAAATTGACTGTATTTTTAAAAGACATACAAGACTTCGATGCTGTTAATGACAAAATGATTGAGTTACTTGAAGAGCCATATCCAGCTAGATCACTAGTACAGGCAGCAGCTCTTCCAAAAAATGCCGACGTTGAAATTGAGGTCATAGCGAGTCTTGATAAACATGGAGAAAGATGATTTAAAGCTACTTAAGGGCGTTGGCCCTTCTGTAGAAACCAAGCTCAATAATCTAGATATCTTCAAACAAACAGATCTCTTGTTTCATCTTCCTTCTCGGTACGAGGACAGGACTACAATAAGACAAATTGGCACACTTGAATCCAATAAAGAAGCTCAGGTTGAAGGGGAGATACTTCTATCAAGCATGGTTTTCAGAGCAAGGAGAATGCTGATGGTTCAGATTTCTGACGGCACAGGCATCATGACCCTTCGTTTCTTTACATTCAATAAGTATCAAAAGGAGGCTCTAAAGAAAGGCTTAAAAATAAGATGTTTTGGTAAAACAAGAAAGACCGCGGTTGGCATTGAAATGATTCATCCCAGCTATGAAATACTCAATTCAAATAAAGAAAACACTCTGCCAAAAACACTTACGCCAGTTTACCCCACCACACAAGGGCTCTCTCAAGGCAAATTAAGACTATTGATATCCCAGGTTCTTGANAGCAAAATTGATGACCTTGAAGATCTTCTGCCACCAATAATTGCCTCAGGCTTGGGTCTTGGCCCACTAGGGGATGCAATAAAAGATACTCATAGACCCAAAAAAGATGAGCTTGATATCGATAAGCTTTCTCCTGCAAAAAAAAGGTTGGTTACGGAAGAATTAATAGCAAACCAAATTGGGATGAGACAGATAAAAAGGGCATCAAAAAAGCAATCTTCAANNTCACTANAGCTGACCAACCTAAAGGANCAGATCATCTCANNGCTTCCATTTGAATTGACTGAAAGTCANAAAAATGTGGAGCGAACAAATCAGTGCTGATTTNGCGCTNGATCANCCCATGATGCGTTTGCTTCAAGGAGATGTTGGATCTGGAAAAACAGTCGTTGCNGGCATGGCAATATCCATTGCGATTGACAGTGGNTTTCAATCNGTNCTCATGGCACCAACTGAGCTTCTAGCAGAGCANCACAAANACAGCCTTGATNAATGGTTTGAGCCGCTTGGAATTCAGACAGGATTACTAAAGAGCAAGCTCAAGGCATCGGAAAAAAGGCTCTTGATAGAAAGTATTGCGAGNGGTAATTGTCAGATCATAATTGGGACACATGCTCTGTTTCAAGAGTCGATCAAATACAATAATCTTGCTCTGGTAGTCGTCGATGAACAGCATCGGTTTGGAGTCGAACAAAGGTATAGTCTGATTAAAAAAGCAACGCATAATGGAATAGTGCCCCATCAACTCATTATGACTGCAACCCCAATACCTCGAACACTAGCGATGACTGCTTATGGAGATCTAGACAATTCAATCATTTCAGAACTTCCAAGTGGGAGAGGCGAAATAACGACTCTCTGTCTATCAGAAGATAAAAGGGCTGATGTTGTTAAAAAAGCCCTTCGTGAAATAGAAAAAGGAAGGCAGGTTTATTGGGTCTGTCCGCTAATTGAAGAATCAGAAGAGCATAATCGTGANTCGGCTGANGCAACCTTTAAAAANCTTTCCAANGAGCTTGNAGGTCATCGAATCGGCTTNGTNCATGGAAAATTATCTGTCGATAAAAAAAATAAGGCAATGAGTGACTTTAAAAAACACGATTTGGACCTATTGGTAGCAACAACTGTAATTGAAGTTGGTGTTGATGTTCCCAATGCTTCGATGATGATCATTGAAAATACTGAGCGACTTGGCCTTTCTCAACTCCACCAATTGAGAGGAAGGGTTGGCAGAGGTGAGCATGAAAGCTTCTGTGTAATGCTTTATAAAAACCCACTGGGCGAGACAGCAAAGCAGCGTCTAGAGGTGATTAGATCTTCCACAGATGGTTTCTATATATCCGAAAAAGACCTNGAGCTAAGAGGGCCTGGAGAAATTTTAGGCATNAGACAAAAGGGTGTTGTGGGTCTGAAGATTGCAGACATTTCTAGAGATGCTTACCTGATACCAAAGATCAACAAGGTCTGNGATCAATTTGAGAACAATTATCCTGAACAATCTAAAAAACTAGTCAGGCGATGGATAGGAAATCAAATCAACTACCGCAATGTTTAGAAGGGGAACTTTTGGTTCCATTTTGATAAAGTTCACACATNATGAAGTCGTTTAGAGACATAGAAACAGCTGTGAGTGAANTTGTTTGGTTTGAAAACATTGAAAATATTNCTCGCTCAACAGATCCAATNTGCCAAAACTGGNTGTCCTATAGTGGATGGATGACTGATAAGCTTAAAAAGGACTTTCCTGAACACACGATTAATGTAACAAGAGAATCAATCACAGATATACCCTTGATGTTGAGAGACTTAAAGATTGAAGCAGTCGGCTTGACGCGTGAAATTGAAATATCGGTTGCNAACAATGTATCAATATATGCTCAAACTTTTGCTCCAAACNCAACNCTAAATAGTAACCCCTGGCTAACAGAACTTGGCAACAATCCGCTNGGTGGGAAGCTTTCACTAATCGAGGGCATTAAAAGAACAGACTTTGCCTTTGCCAGCATTGATGTTGGNAAAGAAAAAGTTTTATGCAGGAGGTCATCTTTTGAGATAAATCTGAACCTCATTCATCTTGTTGAAGCNTTTCCACCAANNCTCAATGTTCTCTGANAAGANATGAACACACTTATTAGCTTTTACAGGCTGGCTCGCTTTGATAAGCCCATCGGAATACTTTTACTGCTATGGCCTACGCTGTCAGCGCTATGGATAGCCTCCAACGGACTCCCTGCTCTAAATATTCTAATCGCTTTCATCGCGGGGGTCATTGTAATGAGGTCTGCTGGTTGTGTTATCAATGATTTGGTCGACTCGAATATTGATAAACATGTAGAAAGAACAAAAAACCGGCCGCTTGCATCGGGTGAACTCTCCAAAAACAAGGCCCTATTATTTCTTTTCTTTCTTTTACTAATAGCATTATTTCTCGCGATCAATCTTGGCGAAGAGGTTGTGATGTGGTCGCTAGGTGGGTTGGCCTTAACTTTGATTTATCCNTTTTGTAAGCGATTNATTGCCTCACCACAGATCGTATTAGGGCTCGCCTTCAGTTGGTCAATACCAATGGCCTATGTTGCTTGCGAAGCAGCTTTTGATATGACCTTGTATTTACACTGGGCCGGTGTTGCGATTTGGATAGTTGTTTACGATACCTTTTATGCCATGGTCGATATTGATGACGACATAGAGGCTGGTNTTTTTTCAACGGCTATTCTATTTGGAGATCNGATTANATTGATCACTTTTTTTCTTCAAATTGCATCGATTATATTTTGGGCATGTCTGGGTTTGATCATGCAACTAGNGGCTATCTATTTCTTGGCTTTNTTTCTTATTTTTTTGCTCTTTATNAAACAACAAAGNCTAATCTCTCAAAGAGAAAGGTCGGATTGCTTTAAGGCATTTAACGAGAGTTGGTATGTCGGTTTCTTNCTCTTTCTTGGTATTTTTNTAAGCTATTCTTGANCGGTAAAAAAAAGATAAAAAACTTGAAATATTTTTCTTGCTCTATTTCGGGTTTATACCATTGAATTCTCCTGATTTTTTGAGGATAATGCACCGNGCTTAGACTGAGTTTTTAATTAAATAGGATCATTATGGCATTTGTAATCGTTACTGCGATCATCGTAATCGGAACTGTACTTTGGAACTTTGTATCGCCTTGGTGGTTTTCGCCACTGGCTTCAAATTGGGGCTTCTTAGATACCACAATATTAATTTCACTGGTGATCACCGGTATAGCTTTTGTATTGATCTCAGTATTTATTTTGTACTGTCTGGTCAAGTTCCCTTATCGTGAGGGCCATAAATCTGAATACGAGCCAGAGAATNCNGCTCTAGAACTTAAACTAACCATCATCACTACAATCGGAGTAATCGCTCTTTTAGCGCCCGGTTTATATGCTTGGAAACTCTATGTTGAATTGCCTACCGATGCGCTCGAGGTTGAAGGCGTTGGCCAACAATGGGTTTGGTCNTATCGTTTTCCTGGAGAAGACGGTGTGTATGGCAGNACAAGTGGNCGTCTATTTAGCTCTAAAAATACCTTTGGNCTAGATCCAGATGATCCGTATGGACAAGACGATATTCTTATAAGAAGCGGAGAAGTTCATCTGCCAATTAACAATAAAGTTGTTTTTCAGCTCAGATCAAAAGATGTATTGCATGACTTTTATGTGCCTCAATTCAGAGCAAAAATGGACTTAGTGCCTGGGCAACANTCAAACCTATGGTTTGAGCCCACTTTGCTTGGAACCTATGAAGTGGCCTGNGCAGAATACTGNGGCACCGGACATTATGCTATGAGAGGNGTGGTTGTGGTTGATACNCAAGAAGATTTTNATAGTTGGCTNGCAGAACAGCCGACATTTGCTGACACAATGAACGAGGGCNCTAATGGAGAACAAATAGTACAAACGCTCGGTTGTGTTGCTTGTCACAGCATTGATGGCTCGGATGGAATTGGGCCAACATGGAGAGACACTTATGGCACCAACAGATCCTTAAGTTCAGGGGAAACTGTTGTTGTCGATGAAGATTATATTAAGACATCGATTGTCAACCCGATGTCACAAATTGCAGAGGGCTATGCTCCAGTAATGCCTGCTTATGCAACTCTATCGGAAGAGGAGCTGACGGCAATTACTGATTACATAAAAACCCTAAGCGAATAAGTTTCGAAATAAAGAATGAGTAAAAAAATAGACTAAGGAGTAATTCTAGAAATGGATCAAAATTCAGCTACTTACGAAGGTCAACAAATGTATGACCCGAAAGGTTGGTGGGATACATACGTATTCTCTCAAGATCATAAAGTCATAGCACTGCAATACGTCTGTGTTGCACTTGCTATAGGCCTAACAGGCATGTTCCTATCGCTGTTGATGAGAATGCAGCTTGGTTTTCCAGGCTTGTTTGAGTCAATCGACGCAGGCAGTTACTATCAAGACGTAACCATGCATGGAATGATCATGGTGATATATCTTCTAACGGCCCTTTTTCTTGGTGGATTTGGAAACTATTTGATACCTCTTATGCTTGGCTGCAGAGACATGGCTTTTCCTTTCGTCAATATGCTGAGCTTCTGGATGTACTTTTTATCCGTAATCATTCTTGTGGCTAGTTTTTTTGTCGAGAGCGGGCCCACTGGTGCTGGCTGGACACTCTATCCGCCTCAATCAATTCTCGAAGGAACACCAGGAGGTGATGGCGCTGGGATCATACTGATG
>NZHF01000027.1 GCA_002691305.1 Gammaproteobacteria bacterium
AGAAGTTTTGTGCAAGTCCAACAGCTGCCATGACACCAGAGAGTTCTGTCGCTGAGTCAAGGTTCATAATTCTTAGGTTCAGAGCCACCGCTGGATTTGATTCGATGGGTGCTCCCACAATCCCAACTTTCAATGGTATTTCAATTGTACCAATCAGATCTCCATTCTTATCTTTCTTCCATTCAGAAAGTGACGAGTATCTCCCATGTCGTGATGCATAAGCATGAGCACCAGCTTCTATTGCTCTCCAATCATTGCCTGTCGCAAGCGCTACAGCATCAATCCCATTCATGATGCCTTTGTTATGTGTGGACGCTCTATACGGGTCAGCTTTTGCAAAGTCCGAAGCGATAATGATCCCATCTCTTATTTGCTCAGGATCATAACCCTCCTTTGATAAGCACTTCAATGGTATTCTCATTATGCCTTTAGCAATCGACTGATCCGTCAAATTGGATAGGATTCTTAGAAAAACTTTCCCCTCGGTGATGCTTTCAATCAATGGCGCAATACCCTCACACATTCCATTGACTAAGTTTGCCCCCATTGCATCTTGAGTATTGACATTAATATTGAGTACCAGCATCTCTCCCTCAAATGATTCCATGGGGTAAGTCTTTATTGAGAAATCAATGGCTCCACCACCTCTGGCAACCATTCGAGGGTGAAAACTATTGGCAAGATCAATAATCTCTTGTTTTCGTGACAGCAGATCATTTCTTGCCTGCTCTAGATTCTTTATTGCGACCACTTGAATCTGACCAGTGAGAATGGGATCTGTGCACTCTGTTTTGAAGCCTCCTCCTGATCTTGAGATTTTTGCTGCAGCACTGAGTGCAGCAACAATCGATGGTTCTTCTACAGCCATTGGAATAACATATTCCTTGTCATTGATCAGAAAATTGAGGCCTAAACCAATTGGCATACCCATCACGCCAATAACATTCTCGATCATCTTGTCAGCACTGTTAATATCCAGCTGTTGTTGTTGATTTTTCAAAAGCTTATAGTCTTTTTTTGAAATCAGACCCCGCTCGTATACAGCATCCAGACGCTCATTGATGGGCATCTTATAAAAATTTGGAATTCTTGATTTATCCATAAATTCTTTTCTAGTGGTTTAAATAGACGATCAGTTTACTCAGAAACGGAATAAATTGTTAAAAAAATAGGAGCTATTGAGATGAAAAAAATCTCCTACTGAGTTAGATTAGTGGGTCGGAGTGAAAAAAGAATGGCAGTGAATAGAAATAAACCATGGTTGAAGAGTTATCCAGAGGGTACGCCTGAATTTATTACACTGGATCCTAGGAAAACGATTATCAAATTACTGGATGAAGCTGAATCGAGCTACCCAGAGAATGAAGCCTTTGTGAATTTTGGGGTTTCAATGAGCTACAGGGATGTTTCAATCAAATCTAAGAAATTTGCAGCTTATTTGCAAAATGTATTGGGCCTCAAAAAGGGAGATCGGATTGCAATGATGATGCCAAATTTATTGCAATATCCAGTTGCAATCTTCGGCGCGTTGCGTGCTGGTTTAATTGTCGTTAATGTCAATCCGCTATATACACCAAGAGAACTGGAGCATCAATTGAGAGATTCAGGCTCAAAAGCAATTTTAATTTTTGAGAATTCAGCNCATGTTTTGAGTGCTGTAATTGAAAATACNGACATCGAGCANGTGATCATTACAAAGATTGGAGACTTCTTGGGCCCTGTAAAAGGATCACTGATGAATTTTGTACTGAAATATCTCAAAAGGATGGTGCCCAGATATTCCCTACCCGGGAAAATTAACTTTACATCAACATTGGGAAGACCGGTAACAGACTTGGATGAGACGCCATCCTCAATCAATGATTTGGCATTCTTACAATATACAGGCGCAACCACGGGCCTCTCAAAAGGAGCGATGCTCTCACATGGAAATGTGATCGCCAGTCTTGAGCAATTAGAGGCCATGCTGCTCGATTTAATCGATGAGGAGGGCAATGATATCTATATNAATGCACTTCCGATCTATCATATTTATTCACTNTCAGTATTGGTNTTGGCCGGTTATACGAATGGAGGACTGAATGTCTTGATTACAAATCCTAGGGACACAGATGGGTTTGTTAAAGAGATTAAGAAGTGGCGCTTTACTTTCTTCAATGGCGTTAATACTTTGTATGAGGCCCTACTTAATCATCCAGATATAAAAAATGTTAATTTTGACTCCATGAAGCTCTCAGGTACAGGAGGGTCTGCATGCAGACAATCGACTGCAGAGAGGTGGCAGGAGCTTACCGGTAATGTTTTGCTTGAGGGCTATGGGCTTTCAGAAACATCGCCAAGTGTTTCAGTATCTCCAGCATATTTAACNAAGTTCAATGGTTTTGTTGGATTGCCTGTGCCCAGCACTGAAATTTCTATTCGTGATGATGAAGGCAAGCAAGTNAGAAGGGGTGAGCCGGGTGAGATNTGCGTGAAGGGTCCACAAGTGATGCAGGGCTATTGGGNNAATGAAGAGGCGACGAAAGAAGCCATTGATGAGGATGGTTTTTTTAAAACAGGTGATATTGGGACTTTAAACAGCGACGGATTCATCAAGATTGTAGATAGAAAAAAAGACATGATATTGGTTTCTGGATTCAATGTTTACCCCAATGAGATTGAGGATGTTGTAAGTCTTCATCCAGATATTATTGAAGCAGCATGCATTGGCGTTGACGATGAGAAAACAACTGAAGCGGTCAAGCTGTTTGTTGTTAAAAGCAACCCAAATTTGAGCATCGATGAAGTTCTGGATTACTGCAGGGATAATTTCACAGGNTATAAAGTTCCAAAGCACATTGAGTTCATTGATGAGTTGCCGAAGTCAAATGTTGGGAAAGTTTTAAGACGATCACTTAGAGACTAGNGCTTCTACTTTTTGCCAATGTTCATCACTCATCCATGTTTTCTTAAATGAATTCAGCTCAATCTCTTTGAGGTTTTCATGAATGTATTTNTTGTGTCCCATGGTCACAGCCTTAATTCCACGAATCACTTGAATTGGNGTGGCTTGGTAAATCTTTTTAAGTTTGTTTATTCTTAAATCCAATGCTTCATGAGTCTTTTCAACTTCTTGTATGATGCCAGCTTGGCAAGCTTCNTTTGCATCCAACATTTTCCCCTCAATGAGGATTGAAAGCGCCTTGCTGCTTCCAATGCTCTCAATAAGATCAATNATACCGCCCCATGCAGTAGTTATGCCGAGTGAGGAATGTATGAAGCCAAATTTGGCAGTTTCACAAGCAATTCTATAATCGCATGCCATTGCCAATTCAGCTCCGCCACCCAGTGCATATCCATTGATTTTTGCTATCACTGGCACAGGAAAATATCGGATTTGATCCAACATTGCTCTGCCATTCAATGCCATGGCTTCAGTTTGATAATCTTCTTTAACTGAAGTTAGTTCTTTCAGATCNCCTCCTGCNACAAAAAATTTTTCTCCNGATCCCTTGATTAATNCACATTTAAGATCTNGTNGACTCCTATGTTGCATCAATGAATCATTCAGTAATCCAATGACTTCATTGCTTAATGCATTACCTGCATCCTCACGATTAATAGTGAGTTCAAGCACAGAGTCTTGTAATTCTTGCTCGAGGATATCTGCCATTTAGAAATAAAGTCGCATGATGCATTCTGCAACACAGGCAGGACGATCTTGATCTTTGACCTCAACAGAATATTCTTCTATCAATTCAATGCTTCCTTTAACCTCTTCAACAGAGACAAGGGTGCAGTTTGCCCTGATTGAGCTTCCAGAGATCACTGGACCAGGAAAACGCAATTTATTGATACCATAATTGATGATGTTTTTTGTCCCAGGAAAAACTGGAGTTGATGGATCAACTAGGCCTCTCAGTTTTGGATANAGTGACAAAGTAAAGTAACCGTGAGCGATNGTTGCTTTAAATGGAGATTCTTCGGCTGCTCTGGATGGGTCAATATGAATCCATTGATGATCTTCCGTTGCATCTGCGAATGCATCAATTTTTTCTTGAGTGATATCAATCCATTNACTTTGGTGAATCAGAGACCCAACTTGGCTATTGAGTTCATTAAGTACAATTTCTCTAGACATTTTTTCTCCTTGTTTTTTTCTCTAAAACCAAATCGTAACAAATTAAGAATAAATGAAGGAGTTGTTATTCTTATTGCGACGAAATAATTAAGTAATGATAATTAAGTAGTAAGATATAAAAATACAAGCCGGCTCTATTGATACGGNAAAAATATTTAGGAAAGATGTCAGATATAAGAAAATTGCCAATTGTTCTCTGTGTTTTATTNCTTCTGGGATGTGAAACACAACAACAAGGAGGCGGGCCACAAAGCCCTTCTTCTCAGTCGCCCAGTTCACCCTCTGTGAGCATGCCCTCATCAAGCCCAACGATGCCGTCCTCTGGATCGCAAACTTCTTCATCGAGCTCGTCACAAAGTGGTTCGACACAACAGGGTTCACAAACCAGTTCTAGCAGCCAAGGCCAGACATCCAGCGGCACCCAGTCAGCGGGAAGTAATTCTGGTCAAATGGGCCAAGGGTCGATGAGNNCTTCTTCTGGTCAGTCGTCACAAAATACTGGATCCATGAGCGGTTCACAAAGATCAGCATCTTCCATATTTGAGGACTCACTGGGTGATTTTGATAAGGGTATCGCCTCAGAACGAGTGGTCATTGCTTCAGCCGATAGGGGCGATGGCATGACTGGACAAGAATCTGCNGATGCCGCTGCGATCAGTGAAGGTGCACTAGAAGGTGGAATGGATGGCGCAATGAGCACGAGCGGTTCCGAAGCGGANGCATCGCAAGGACAAGAAGGTGAAGCGCAGGACAGTCAGTCAGAATCTGATTCAGGCGAGGATTCGTCTCAATCTCAAGCAGACAAAGAGAAAGAACGCATCCCTGACGATATTCCCATGGATGGAACAGGCGAGGATGTGATTGCTAGGCAAATAAGAGAGGCGGCCATTCAAGAAGACGATCCATTGATTAGAGAGGCACTATGGGAAGAGTATCGTAAACACATGGGAATCAAGAAGTGATGGGGCGAATTAAAATGACATCAAGGATGCTCTCTGTGTTCACTCTGTTATTTTTTTCAGGGATACATCATCTAGAAGCAAAAACGATAAAGTATGAAAAGGTGCAGCTAGATATTGCTCAAACCGAAATACCTTTTGAAGAGTTGCTTGATATTGGAATCATGCTATTTGATCCAAATGTACCCAAGAAGGAAGACCCAATGATTTTTCCTGAAATCAGGAAAGCAGAGGCCAGATATATGCCATATCACCTCAAAAAAACATTAGAGAGCACTGGTCACTGGAGCGGTGTATGGGTACTTCCCGAGAGATCAAAAGCGATCGACCTCATCATTGTTGGAAGAATTGAAAAATCCGATGGACTCGATGTGGAATTAAAAATTGGAGTATGGGACATTGTTGGCGCTCAATGGATCAATAAAACATATAAATCAAATATTGCTGGAAGTTCGTACAGCAAACGAAGAGATTTGACCCAAGACCCGTATCAAAACATTTTCAATAAAATTGCCAATGATCTTCTTCAAATCAAACAAGCTAAAGCTAGAGAAGATCTCATACGGTTATCACAAACAGGTGAAATACGCTTCGCCTCAGAGTTGATACCTGTTTACGATGAATATATTTCTAAAAACAAAAAAAATATCTATTCGCTTGAACGTCTTCCATCGGAGGATGATGAAATTATGCAAAGAATTCTTGAGGTACAAGAAAGAGAATTCTTGTTGCTTGATACACTCAATGAATACTACGGCCAACTCTATGAAAATCTCTCCCAACCTTATGAGGATTGGAGAAAGCTTTCAAGAGAAGACATGATCACGTATGAAGAGCTTCAAAGGTCTGCAAGAACCAGAAAAATATTGGGGGCAGTCGCATTGGCAGGCGCTTTGGCAACAGATGGAGACAGTAGAGCGAGCAGCACAATGAGACAAATGGCGATTTATGGAGGCATTGAAGGGTTGAGAAGTGGCTTTGCCACCGCTTCAGAAGCAAAAATCTATCAGGAATCATTGAAGGAGTCCGGAGCTGATTTTGATGCCCAAGCGAAACCATTGGTGATCGAATTAGAAGGGCAAACGATTCGTTTGACCGGGAGTGCCGAAGAGAAATTTCAAGAATGGAGGAGGCTCCTTAAAGAGATCTATATTGATGAGACTGGTTTTACCATACCTCAGGCTGAAACCGAATAAACAAAGCTCATGAATGAGTCCATTGATCAAAAAAATACTGACGCATCAGTTCAGCCTGAAGAGAAGACGCTATACCAGCAAAAATTAGAGAAAGAACACTCCAAATCAATCAGCGTCCAAAAAGGAGCTGGAATTTTAGTTGGTCTGACCTTTCTTTTGGTTATCGTCATTTTTATACTTCCATTGCTGTTGCAAGAGGATAAAGAGGATTTATCCAATCAAGAGATTGAAGAGAAGCCAATCCTCATTCCAAACCAGGAGATATTGGCACAAAAGCCAATAGCGGAAGCTTTGCTTTCTGAGTTATTGATTAAGATCGAATCTCTTAAGCTTCAAGGCATTCTTTTTTGGGGAATGGAAAAATGGGAGGATTTACTCACAGTGCAACAAGATGGCGATTCAGCATTCATAGAGCAGCAGTATGATGTCTCAGCAGATCGATATCGAGAGGCTTTACAAATGCTCTCAGATATGGAGGTTTCAATTCCTGATGTATTAACAAATGCTCTTAAATTGGGACAAACATCAATCCTTGCTGGCAATAAAAATGATGCCATTGCAAATTTTGAAATTGCATTGGCAATTGATGGCAACAACCTTGATGCAAAACAGGGCTTGGATCGGGCCCTAAAACTCGATCAGGTATTGGTAAGAACCCAAAGAGGTCAAACTGAATTTGGAATGGGAAGTTATGAGCGAGCCATTGAGTCATTTGAAGATGCTTTATCGATCGACCCAAATTGGCAAGCAGCAATCGATGGACTGGCTCAATCAAAGAAATCATATGCAGACGAACTGTTCCAGGAATCATTATCAAAAGGATATCAATCTTTAAATGATGAATCTTTTGATGATGCAAAGAGTTTATTTGATCAAGCTTTATCGATTCGTCCAAGTTCACAAGAGGCTCTTCAAGCCCTCGATGAACTGAATTTAAAGAGAATTGCAAGTCTCACAAAATCATTCAAGTACAAGGGATTGATTGCAGAAGTTAATGAGGAATGGAATCAAGCGAAAGGTTTTTACGAAGAGATTTTAGTCATTGACCCCAATCTCGAAGAGGTCAAAGATAGTTTAAGCAGGGTTGAATCAAGGATTTTATTAGAAGCAGAGATGACATCTATCATTGCGAGAAGTGATGCTTACAATGACAATAAAGTTTTGGGCCAAGCTCAAGCCCTATTGGAAACTGCAAAGTCAATAGAGCGTATTGGGCCAAAGATGGAAGGATCTATTCAAAAGCTCGATTCTTTGATTCGAATTGCGCTGATACCGGTAGATGTNATTTTTGAGTCTGATGAGCTCACTGAGGTCACTATATTTAAGGTCNATCAAATGGGCACTTTTCAACAAAANATAGTTCCCCTCAGNCCNGGAATTTATACTGCCAGAGGNAGNCGAAAAGGATTTAAAGATGAAACCATAAGATTCAGAGTGGGACCCAATAAGCAGAATCAGAGGGTTAGAATTATTTGCAATAAGAAAATATGAGCCAAATTATTATTCAAAATGGGAATCAATCCAAGACGATTGAGCAAGATGATTTTCCAATAAGGATTGGGACTGATCTTAATTCTGAGATTTTGATTTCAGGATCCTTGGCCGAAGGCTTGTCTGCAACCATTGATCGAATAGGTGACAAATACCTTCTTCAAATCACCAATCAATCCATTGATGCTTTNATGAATGGAATTAGATTNAAAGGAAGTCATTGGATTGAGAGTGACGATGAACTAAAGATCAATAATGCAGTCATTCAATTTGCACATCAAGGAGACGATCTTNTGATCTCAGTGAGCGATATCAGCGGNGAACAACCAACNATATTTGAGAAAAGACAATCCAAAGGACTATTCGAGAATCAAACCGTNAGATACATTGGATCGTCTATCGCTTTGGCTGTGCTTTATTTCTCTTTTTACTTTTTCACAGCAAAAGCTGTAAAAATCGATGTTTTTGACGATTTAAATGGAGAATCGATCAATCAAGAATCAGTCATAAACATTGACGGAGGTTTATTTCCATCTTTTAAAATAGGTGGGCGATATCTTCTGAGAAGCGGTGAATATGAGATCAGTATTCTCAATGAAGGCTATGTTTCTGTGGATAAAGGAAATTTGATCATCGATGAAAATGAGTCCCAGGATCGAATGTTTGATTTGAGAAGACTGCCTGGCAAGATTGTATTCATCACNAATCCAAATGTTGACTTTGATCTTTATGTGGATGATTCAGAGGTCATCAAANTAACGCCAGAGATATTGCTTTTGGCAGGTAATCGTAAGATTGAGCTTCGATTTAAGAAATATTTCACAATAAAAAAAGAAATATTTGTAAATGGAAAAGGAGAAANTGANGAATATTCTTTNGATCTTGATCCTGCATGGGCAGATGTTGCTATTAGCACAGAACCAGATGCTGTGAGNATCTTTAATGGCAATGAAGAGTTGGGAAATACGCCTTCTACTGTTCAACTCATTCAAGGCAAAAATATACTCACTCTTAGAAAGTCAGGTTATAAAGATTATGAGATTGATTTAGATGTCGTTGCAAAGCAGTCAATCTCGCTGGATTCATTGATGCTTTCTAGATTGGATGTGCCGTTAAAAATTGCAACCCAACCAGAGGGCGCTTCAGTCAATATTAATGCTGAGTATCGAGGTTTGACACCAATAGAGACCATGCTTGAACCTTTGGTTGAGCATAATATATTAATCAGTAAACCTGGTTACAAAGATATTAATAATCAGGTGAACTTGAGTACCATCGAAAGTTTGTTATCAGAAGGAAAAGTCAGCGAGGTTTTTGATTATTCCCTTGAGAAAATTCTTGGCCAAGTTTCTTTTGTTGGTTCGGATGGAGCAAAGATCTATCGTTCTGATGATCTAATTGGTGTGATTCCTTTTGATATTGAAATGATCAGTGAAGAGCAGATATTACAAGTGAAGAAGGACGGTCTGGTTACTCAAGAGATTAGAATGACCCCTAACCCAAACTACCCTCAAAAAATTGAAGTAAAACTTCTCACCGAGGAAGAAACGGTTCTTGCTGCAATTCCAAAGACATTGAAGACCTCTCAATCACAAGAGATGAAATTAATCATGCCCGGTTCTTTCGTTATGGGAACACCCAGGCGTTCTCAAGGAAGGTTATCAAATGAGAATGAGAGATTGGTTGAGATCACCAAGCCTTTCTATATTGGAACAAAGGAAGTCACAAATAATGAATTCAGAGCTTTCAAGCCAAAGCATACATCCGGTGCTGAAATGTTCAGAGAACTTTCAAATGGGATGCACCCAACTGTAATGGTCAGTTGGTCAGATGCTGCAGCCTATTGCAATTGGTTGAGTGGAAAGGAATCTTTAGTGCCTGCTTACGAAAACATTGATGGTCAATATAAGCTTAAAAAGCCAATGACGAATGGATANAGANTNCCGACAGAAGCCGAATGGGAATGGGTTTCTAGATACAATGGNGGAGCAGGTGAGCAGAGATATCCATGGGGCGACAGCATGCCACCNATAGAAGAAAGTGGAAATTATGCAGATGAGTCAACAGAAAGTCTTTTGACAAATNTACTGNGGGATTACTGGGACGGTTATCCTGTGACTGCACCTTCAGGAAGATTCTACNCGAACATGATTGGGNTATATGATCTGGGAGGCAATGTGGCTGAGTGGGTTTCAGATTATTATGCTGTGCCAACACGTCAACTCAGAGTGGTAGAGAGAGATCCCCTTGGACCGATTGAAGGAACTGCAAGAGTTATCAAAGGATCAAGCTGGAGAGATTCGTCACTTACAAAACTTCGTTTTGCTTATAGAGATTATGGAACCCAAGGAAGATTGGATGTTGGATTTAGAATCGCAAGGTATACTGACCTGGACAATGAAAAAGATGAAAACAACAATTAAATCATTGCTTTTTATGATTATAGGATCCTCGCTATTATTTGGCATGACTTCATTGGATGCACAAGAATTAGAAAGTGAGANAAAATNACAGGAAGAAATTGATAGAGAGCTTGAAAAGGAATTGGCCANAATTCAAGAGGCATATGAAGAAGAATCATTGGAGGAATTTGTGCCGTCGGAGCCATTGTCTGCTGATGTTGCTGTGAGCTTCCCATCTGATATTTAGGAGTAAGTCATGAATGGAAATAATTTATCGAAGGAATTTTTATATCAAGCGCTTGCGTTGATCGTGTCAATAATCTTGGTTCATGCAACTTATGTCTCATTGATAAGACCAGAAGCAAAGGAAATCATAAAAGAGCAACAGATCATGATTGAGCAAGATGTCAATTATGTGCCTGAAAGATCATTCTATGTGATTGTNAGAGATTTTGAGCAAGAGGCCTGCTTCATACTGATGCTATGGGCTTTTGCAATCATGACAATCAAAGCAAATGCCTCGATCAATGANCGACGTTTGTTGAGGGAAGATCTNATCCCCATTCGCATAGGAGAAAGCATCAATCCTAATTCTGCAACGGATTATCTCCGACAGTTAGAAGGATTGGATGATTCAAGGAAAGACTTATTCTTAACCAGAACATTAATCAATGGACTGAAACGTTTCACCACAACTAAGAATGTTCAAGATGTATCGACCACAACTCATACAATGGTAGAGTCTGAGGCTGAGAGATTGGAATCCGAGCTTTCAATGATCAGATACATTGCTTGGGCAATTCCTTCAATTGGATTCATTGGTACTGTCAGAGGAATTGGAGCTGCACTTTCATTGGCGCATAGAGCGGTTGATGGAGACATCAGTGGCGTGACACAAAATTTGGGTGTTGCCTTTAACTCGACCTTCATCGCCTTGCTGATCAGCATTGTCATTATGTTTATGGTGCATCAACTTCAATTGCTTCAAGAAAGGCAAATCTTTGAAACTGAAACCTACTGCGATGAAAATTTAATCACGCATTTAAAAGGCGAATGACTTCTTGATTTATGGCTAGAAGACAGTTCAACGTATTTAACCTTTCGTTCTTAGATGTGATCTCATGTGGATTTGGAGCAGTGATTCTATTTTTTATGATCATAAACACGCAGTCCAAGACCAGAAGTGAGCAGGCAAATGTTGAACTTCAAGCAGAAAGTCAGCTGTTAGAAGAAAGAATCTTTGACGAACAGAAAAAACTGGTGGTGCTAAAAAATACCATTGATCAGATGGATTCAGAGAATGCAATCATTCAGGGAAGCGTCTCTGATCTAGCCAAAAAGATTGAAGATCTCCTCAGAGAGATCGAATTCCTAGAAAATAATTCAGTGGCTTCTGTGTCTGATATCAACCAGCTTCAATCCGATGTGAAGCAGTTGGAGGAAGCAAATAAACGGATGATGTCCCAGATGGAAAGAGCCAGCAGTAATCCAGGGGATGCATTGAGAAGCTTTGATGGCGATGGAGAACGTCAGTATCTTACGGAATTAAAACTAGGCGGAGATCACGTCCTTTTTTTAGTTGATGCATCGACAAGCATGCTCGGCAGGACTTATGTAAATGTCATCCGTTATCGAAATATGTCGGATCAAATGAAAGTCAAGGCACCCAAATGGAGACAGGTAGTCAGCAGTGTTGATTGGTTGACCACCAGGCTAAAAACCGGCACAAAATTTCAAATCTATGCTTTCAATGAGGATGCTCAAACAATTATTTCTGGTTCAGATGGTGATTGGATTGAAGTCACAGATGGGAACGAGGTTGATGCTGCCATTCAGGACTTAAAATCTGTTGTTCCAGACAAAGGAACAAGTCTTGTGAATGCTTTTAGTCAGATCAATCAATTATCACCCAGACCAGATAATATTTTTTTAATAACTGATGGTCTGCCGACCCAAGGGAAAAGAAATCCAATTCGGGAAATGATTAGACCCGAGCAAAGATTGNGTTTTTTNGAGCAAGCATTGAGAGAATTGCCACCCGTTCCTGTGAATGTTCTCTTGTTTCCAATTGATGGAGATCCATCAGCATCTGCAGCTTATTGGGGCCTTGCACAAAGAACGAGAGGAAGCTTTATGGCTCCAGCGAGTGATTGGCCATAATGAGGAAGCGNCGCAATATGGAAACCTTTAATCTGTCTTTTCTAGACGTGGTTTGTTGTGGTTTTGGAGCAGTCATTCTTCTTTTGGTGATCACCAAGATATATGAACCTATCAGCATTCAGGAAAGCAAGGTGAATATGGAAGANCTCGTGGTAGAGCTTGAGAGACAACTCAATGAACTTAAGGGTGAATCGACGGTTCTGAATGAGGAGATGTTGGATTTTGAGGAACAGATTTCTGAAAACAACGAAAGAAAAAACAAACTCAGTGGAGATGTTTCCTCTTTAGAAGCAGAATACAAGGCGAGTCAATCTATGGCTGAAGTTTCAGATGGGGTTCTTAATAATCTTCTTGCAGCTAAGCAAGAGTTGACTGAAGAAATGAAGAGATTGCTCGTGGACTATGATCCTCTGGATGATAGCACTGTGGGTGGAATACCAGTTGACAGCGAGTACATCATTTTTGTGATTGATACATCTGGGAGTATGCGAAATGGCGCTTGGAATACCGTTATAGAAAAAGTCTCAGAAACTTTGCAAGTGTACCCTGAGATTAAAGGTATCCAAGTTCTAAGCGATAATGGCGAATATATGTTTTCATCTTATTCAGGAAAATGGATTCCAGATTCAAGAGAAATTAGGAAAAATGTAACTCAAACTCTAAGATTNTGGGCGCCTCTTAGTTATTCAAATCCAGCTCCTGGAATTACTCAAGTCATTAATACTTTTTATTCCCCCGATAAGAAAATTAGTATTTATGTCTTTGGAGATGATTTTAGCTCAGGGTCTGTAGAAGCTGTTTGCAGGACTGTTGCTCGAGTTAATAAGGCGGATCGATTTGGCAATCGATTGGTAAGAATACACGGAGTTGGTTTCCCATCAGGAGGAGCATCAAAACCTGTGCAGTTCGCAAATTTAATGCGTAAACTTGCTGAGCAAAATGGCGGAACATTTGTCGCACTGCCAAACAGCACATAAGAGGAGAAAAAATGAATATCGATGATTTAGAAAAAAAACATTGCGTACCTTGCGAAGGAGGAGTCGATCCACTCGATGAAGACGCAGCCAAACAGATAGCAAAAGCCATTGACCCTCAATGGTCNATAGCAGAAGATTTCAAATCAATNTCAAGAGAATTTAAGTTCGATGGCTATAACAAAACCATTTCATTTGTTAATGCTGTGGCATGGATTGCAGAATCTGAAGATCATCATCCAGACCTAACTGTTAAGTATGGATCTTGTATTGTNCTTTATACAACCCATGCAATCGGTGGGCTATCAGAGAATGATTTTATTTGCGCAAAGAAAATAGACAATATCTTGGCTTAAATTGATTCATAAAATTCATGTGAGTGATTTGGTAACAGGTAAGGAATAACTTTTAAGTGATGTTCCTTGCTCATGCTTCTTCCAAAATTAATTCTATCCTGAATACTTTCCCACTCCTCGATCATTACAAAATGTTCTCCATGGTCGTGATCTTCTTCTGGGGTATTTGCAAGCTCTTCTTCTGAATAAGTGGCTTTCACAGCTTGCTCCATTGCACCGGTTTTTGCTCTAAAGATTTTTCGTGAAATAAAGCCAGACGCTTCTTCGTACATATTTTGTAAGTCCTGATAATATTGCTGTACATCTGCAGCATGATCTTTTTTGGCATAAATAGTGACAATGTAAGTTTCCATTTTCATTTTCCCCCTGCTTGAATTACTTTAGCCTTAGTGACATCTTACAATCAGAAACGAATCAAGTGTATGTATCAAAAGAAAAATTTTTTTAATGCGGCAAATGCCTTATCAGGAATCATCAATGAAACTCCATTGCTTTGGTCAAAAAAATTGAATGATCAACTGGGATCCAATTTATATCTAAAGGCAGAGTGTCTTCAACTAACTGGATCATTTAAATTAAGAGGTGCTTATTATTGTATGCACAGTCAATTTGTCAAAGATGGTAAACAAGATGTTGTGGCTTTTTCATCAGGCAATCACGCACAGGGTGTCGCATTGGCTTCAAGACTAAAAGATGTGAAAGCAACCATTGTCATGCCGATCGATGCACCAAAATCAAAGATCGATAATACGACGGCTTTAGGAGCAGAGATTGTTCTTTATGATCGCTATACGGAGTCGAGAGAGGAGATTGCACGAAACTTAGCGGATAAAAATGGCGCATTCTTAATACCTGCCTATGATCACNATGATGTGATCTGTGGCCAAGGAACGGTCGGCATGGAAGCATTCCATCAGATGGCAAACATCGGTCGATCATTAAACCGATTTTATTGTCCAATTGGTGGAGGCGGTCTAATGGCTGGCTCATCTTCGGCATTACATCTTTTTAGTTCGGATACAAAACTTATTGGTGTTGAGCCAGAATCGCTCAATGATACTCAAAAATCTTTGATTTCTGGAAGAAGAGAGAGGATTGAAACTCAACCCAATACACTCTGNGATTCTCTCATGGCNGAGATACCCGGTGAAATCACCTTCAAAATCAATCAAAATCTTGTTTCATATATTGACACGGTCACCGATCAACAGGTGATTGACGCTATGAGGATTATTTTTAATGAGTTTGGACTCACTGTTGAGCCGGGTGGAGCAGTTTCACTCGCTNCAGCAATGTCGGCCATTGCAAGAAAAGAAGTTGGTTCTGATGAAAATATTGTAGTGGTTTTGAGCGGAGGAAATATTTCAAAAGAACGTCATCGGAAACTTATCAATTAATGATTGATGTATTTTTTTATTAGTCGTATCTTATGATGGTTTTTGAGAATAGTCTCAAGGTGATCAACAAATGAATACAATACAGGTTAGAAATCCAAGAACTGGCGANAATGACTATAGTTTTGAAGCAACATCATCCGATGAAATTTCAAATATTGTTGCCGAATTAAAACAAAACCAACCCAGCTGGGCATCAAAAAGTGTCGATGAGAGGGCAGATGTCTTGGACCAATGGGCAAAGATGGTTGCTGAAAGCGATGAGCTTTTGGAGGCACTTATTGCTGATACAGGACGTTATTTTATATGCACTGGTGAGGTCGCCCAATTGACTAAGATGGTACCTGGGTGGAGAGCACTGGGGAATAGAGTTTTCTCAGAACAAGAACCACTCCAGTCGACTGTTCCAAGCGTTACCTATACACATCAATATAAGGCATTTGAGGTCGTGGGGATTATAGGACCATGGAATTTCCCATTCCTNATAACATTGATCGATCTAATTCCTGCATTAATGGCAGGATCCACAGTGATTGTTAAGCCNAGCGAGATTACACCGAGGTTTATTAAACCCATACAAGACATAATCGAAAAGATACCGGAATTACANAAAGTATGTCGATTTGTACAGGGTGGAGGNCAAACCGGTCAGGACTTGATTGAGAATGTCGATGCNCTNTGTTTNACAGGAAGNGTAAAGACTGGAAAATTGGTTTATGAAAGNGGCGCGAGGAACTTTATCCCCGTTTATGCAGAATTGGGAGGAAAAGACCCTGTTATTATCACCGAACATGCAGACCCTATTGATTCAGCTCGAATAGTGCTGAGAGCATCTGTCCAAGCCACAGGGCAGGCATGTCAATCAATTGAACGTGTGTATGTTCACAAATCAATCGCAGAGAAGTTCACTGAATCCTTGGCCCAACAAGCAAGCGAAGTCACACTGAATTATCCTGATGTGAGACAAGGACACATCGGCCCACTGATTTTTGATAAACAGGCAGACATCATTGCTGATCACCTTCAAGATGCAACGGAAAAAGGGGCCACAATACTCACAGGAGGCGAGATCGAAGATCACGGTGGAGGCAAGTGGGTTAAACCAACCGTCATTAAAGATGTGGATCATTCAATGAAAGTAATGACTGAGGAGACCTTTGGCCCTGTTATTCCTGTTATGGCATATGAGAAAATTGAAAATGCAATTGATCTAGCAAACGATACAATTTATGGTCTTTCAGCCGCTGTTCTGGCAGGCAGTCATGAAGAAGCTGCTGATATAGCCAAACAAATTGATGCAGGCGCAGTCACATTACAAGATTGTGGAGCAACAACCTATGTGTTTGATGGAGAGAAGAACTGGTTTAAGCTTTCAGGAATTGGTGCTTCAAGAATGGGTGAAATGGGAATGCTTAGATTNTTTAGAAAAAAAGTTCTTTATGCTCAGCATGGTGAGACTCATGACATCAATGCGATGGGAGAGCGGTAGTCCTAGAACATTGACTTAGGATCGATNCCATCAATTTCAGGGTCCGGATCTTTACCCTCCATAAACGGACCGGTAATCATCTGATCATAAGACATCCCTGGCCCTATCATTGGAAATACCATGGCTTCNGGATCGATGATCACCTCGAGAAAGGCAGCTTTNTCAAAATTAATAAATCGCTCTATGGTTTCTTCTACTTTGGATTGATCGGTCAATCTTTCTGCAAATTCAAAACCATCTGATTTTGCTGACATGACAAAATCTTTTGTATGAAGAGTTTTATCGCTAGCCGATAACCGTCCACCGTAATANAGCTTCTGCCATTGCTTTACCATNCCATCTCCTGAGTTATTAAGGAGNAGTACTTTAACGGGTAAGTCATAATTTGTTATGGTTTCAAGATCTCCTAAATTCATTCTTATGCTGCCATCGCCATCAATGTCTATAACCGTCTTATCAGGATGAGCAAATTGAGCTCCGATTGCAGCAGGAATACCAAAACCCATTGTCCCCATGCTGCCAGATGTAAGCCAGAGNCTTGGATTTTTGAAGTCGAAATACTGNGCAGCCCACATTTGATGTTGACCGACACCAGTTGTGACAATCGCATCACCTTTAGTGATCTTATTTATGCATTCAATGACATNTTCTGGTTGAATCAATTCAGCCGATCGNTTGAAGTTTAGTGGGTATTTTNATTTGAGTTCANTGGTGTGGCTGAACCAATCGTTAAAATTAAACTCCAGTTCTTCCCTCTTTGCATGCTCCATAAGATCTTTCAATGCTAATGATAAAAAACCCAGGTGAGCCCATGCAGCGTTCTTCACTTTATTGATTTCAGATGGATCAACATCAAAGTGGGCAATTACTTTTGCTTCAGGAGCAAATTTTTCAGGGACCCCTGCAACGCGATCATCGAAGCGTGAACCTATGGCGATCAAAAAGTCACTTTCTTGAACAGCATAGTTTGCGAAAGGAGTGCCATGCATACCCAGCATGTGAAGAGAGGATTGATGTTGAGTATCGACAGCTCCCAAGCCCATCAGTGTGGATACTGCTGGGAGATTAAAGTAATCAATAAATTCTCTGAGTTCTTTAGATGCGTTTGCAGAGATGACTCCGCCACCAAAATAAATCAGTGGTTTTTTAGAATTGGAAAGGTGTTCAAAAAATTCCGATGATTTTTCTTGGGTCAAGCGTGATTCTTGAATGGTTAATATTCTTCTGTTGTAAGCAGAAATATTGGCATCCTCATAGTCTTCATAGGATATTTCAGCTGTTTGTACATCTTTCGGGATGTCAACAACGACAGGACCAGGCCTTCCTGATTTAGCAATTTCAAAAGCAGCCTTTAATGTTGCAGCAAGCTTATTTTCATTTGTGACCAGGAAGACATGCTTAGCAACAGACCCCATTACACTCGTTATCGGTGCTTCTTGAAATGCATCGCTCCCAATTGACTGTCTACTGACTTGTCCGCATATGATGACCATTGGTATAGAGTCAGCCATAGCATCTCTCACAGGCGTGACAGTATTTGTTGCTCCTGGACCGGAGGTGACCATAACCACACCTGGTTTTCCAGAGGATCTTGCATACCCTGAAGCCATGAATCCGGCACCTTGTTCGTTCGATGGAACAATCAATGGCATCTGTTTTTCTGGGTTCGCCTCATTGTATTTAAATACTTCATCATACGTAGGCAAAATAGCTCCACCGCTGTAACCNAAAATGGTTTCAACACCTTCTTCNGCAAGAACATCTATTATTATTTCTGAGCCTGTTTTCATCTCTTATAGTTAATTATTAATTACTATCTATATTAACTATTAACCCCTATTTTTTTTCAAGAAAGACACCATACTACAAAGATAAGTGAAAAGTAATAATGATAACTTTCTTCATTTGTTTAGATTAGTATGTACAATTCAAATCATCATAGAAGTTTTTTAGATATTCAGTTGAAATGAAGCACACAATTGCAATTTTGTTACAGAATGAGTCAGGAGCCCTGACACGAGTATCATCAATGTTTTCAACCAGAGGATTTAATATTGATTCATTGAGCGTTGCACCCACAAAAGACCCTATGATTTCAAGACTGACACTTGTTACTGATGTTAGCGATGAGCAAATGGATCAGGCGGTCAAGCAATTGTATAAACTAATCGATGTAATCGATGTTTTAGACATCACGCCATTGGACCATATCGAAAGCGAACTGATCATGGTTAAGCTTAAGATCTCAGATGATAATCTCAATCCAATNAAAACAATATTTTTTGATTACTCTGCCGAAGTCATCAATGAAAAAGATGGTCTAACGATCATNCAAATGTTGGCTGANCCAAAGAGAATCAATGATTTTCTCAAATCAATCGAGNGGATGAGCGATCTCATTGCGATCGCTCGTTCTGGGCCTCTATCANTTGTTAAGGGCGATATAAGCCTTAGTTTATGACTGTCAGACTTCCTTGCATGATTGCGTAGTGTCCTGGGAATGAGCAGAAAAANGTATAACTTTCNTTGCTTGANAGANCNCTNGCNGAGAAAGTAACAGTNGTGCTTTCCCCGCCACCAATNATNTTNGANTAAGCAATNACNCTNGNNTCATTTTGAGGAACGTAGTCATTTTCAAGNCCAGCNGCNNNTCCNGCNNNANCAANNNNCATAAAATCNGATGACTTNGTNANCACCCAGTTGTGNCCCATNATGTTTGCTGGCAACTGACCGGTATGATTGAGGGTAATTGTGATGGTTTCACAAGCAGCGCTGACCGTCATTGCTTTTGAATTAAACTGAAGCGCATCATTGCCTTCTATGACTTGTTCACAATCAGCTGAGAATGATTCTAGGCTTATTGTTGATAGCATGAGCAGGATGAAAATATTTAAATTTTTCATTATTTTTTCCTTGGATAATTAGGTTATGACTGTCTATTCGGTTGGATACTCAAATCAGTTCATATTTTTGATCAGTTCATCTCCAAATTCACTGCATTTGACAGGAGTAATATTCTCCATGAGTCTGGCGAAGTCATAAGTGACAGTTTTATTTTGAATGGTTGCATCCATTGATTGAACTATAAGATCCGCTGCTTCTGTCCAACCCATGTATCGAAGCATCATTTCGCCTGAAAGTATTACAGATCCTGGATTAACTTTATCCAAATCTGTGTATTTAGGAGCTGTTCCATGAGTGGCCTCAAATACTGCATGTCCTGTCACATTGTTTAAATTTCCACCAGGGGCGATACCGATTCCACCTACTTGAGCTGCCAGTGCATCAGATAAATAGTCACCATTGAGGTTCATCGTAGCAATTACATCGAATTCTGANGGCCTAGTAAGNACTTGTTGAAGGGTAATATCCGCNATTGCATCTTTGACTAAAATAGCACCATTCTCAATGGCTGAAGCTTGTTCTTTATTTGCTGCTTCTTCACCGTTTTCGNCTTTTGTTCTCTCCCACTGATCCCATGTATAAACGTGGTCACCGTATTCTCTCTCAGCAAGTTCATATCCCCAATTTCTGAAAGCACCTTCTGTAAACTTCATGATGTTGCCTTTATGTACAAAGGTCACGCTTTTGCTTTTATTCTCAATCGCGTAATCAAACGCTGACCTAAGGAGNCTTTCAGAACCTTCTATCGAGATGGGCTTGATTCCTATGCCCGATGATTCTGGAAAACGAATCTTTGAGTATTCATCAGGAAAAGATTCTTTCAAGAGTGCAAGAAAATTTTGGTTGGANGCTGTTCCTTGTTCAAATTCAATTCCNGCATAAATGTCTTCAGTGTTTTCTCTGAAAATNACCATGTCTACATTCTCAGGGCTTTTAACCGGTGAAGGCACCCCTTGATACCATCGAACCGGCCTAATGCAGACGTATAGGTCCAGCAATTGCCTTAAAGCAACATTCAGGGAACGCATGCCACCTCCTATTGGAGTGGTAAGTGGACCCTTAATGGAGACCAAATATTCTCTGCATTGGTCAATGGTTTCATCTGGAAGCCAATTATTGAATTTATCGAAGGCTTTTTGCCCTGCATAGACTTCAAGCCAATGTATCTTTCTTTCACCTTGGTAAGCTTTCTCAACTGCTGCATCAAAGACTCTTACTGATGCTCTCCAAATATCTGGGCCAATTCCATCGCCTTCGATGAATGGGATTATTGGGTCATTGGGAACATGGAGTTTGCCATTATCCATTCGNATCTTAGAACCACTTTTCGACATGTATACCCCTATATAATTCGCTTAGTCTCTATTCGTGCAACATTATGAATAGTTTAGTTTTTGAATACAAGGTCTATTAAGGGTCAATATCTCTCAAGAAAATCAAAAAGAATTTCACAGAAAGCAATTTTTTGTTCTTTTCCAGCTACAACATGAGCAACGTCTTCCATCATGACTCCCTCAGCATTGGGAATTCCCTCTTCAATTGGCAATGTGGTCCTAGGACCAGTAACAAGGTCTTTTCCAGCATGAATGATCAGTGTTGGTGCAGATATTTCATTCAATCTGTCTTTGACATCGTGATTTATGCAAGCTTCAACCAGTCTCGCATGGGTCTCATAGTTTCCATTTAGCTCTTTCCATCCTGCATCTGGACCCAGTAATTTATCTTTATTTTCATTGTAGTATTCAGGAAGGAAAGAATAGATTGATACTTTTTCCTGAAAGGTTAAAAAACCAGAATCTCGATGGACGTCCCTGAATAATTTNAGCTGATCATAGAGATAGGTATCACAGTATGCCCATGCACCCATATTCACCATGCTTCGGACAAGATCTGGGCGATTGATTGCAATTTCTTGAGCGACACAGCAACCCATTCCAACAAGACCGATTAGGTGAACATTTTTCCAGCCAAGGTGGTCCAGTAAACCAGAGAGATCATCTGCATGCATTTTCATCGAAGGGTCAATGCTTAAATCATCACTGGAGTCACGGATTCCCCTGTAGTCAAAAACCAAAACTTGATACTTATCAGTCAACCCTCTTGCCAAGAGTCCATCGTTTCCATGACAAAAAGTACCCCATCCTCCCATGCAAACCGCAGGGTCGCCTTCGCCATGAATCTCATAGTACATTTCATGATTATTTATATTGATGCTTGGCATGTTNGCTCCTCAATTATATTGGATTAAATTATATAGTTTGCCACCAGACTGATCTATTACTTTCTTTGCGAAATACTGGTAGTCTGAAACTCAAATAATCAAATNGGGGATTGCTTATTTCTAATAAAGAAACAAAGACCATCATGGAGTTTCTCAGTGAGAGCCCAGATGTGGATGTTAGCTCAGCATGGGAAAGATGTTGGGGCATNCAAACAAAGATAATTGAAAGGGTGCAAAATCGATACGATGTTAANAGACATCCCTCATGCGATGGCAGAGACTATTTTGAATCAGACGAACATGAAGCACATGGAAAAATGGAGGGATCATTCAATTCATATACTGGGAACGAAGTGGATTGGTTGGTTCACTCTTGGATAGGCAATAGACAGAGAAGCATTCTAGATATCAATGCAACTGTTTTCCTTGGNCAAATGAACCAAGTACCTCACCTCACCATTATTTTTGGAACAATACCNAGGCTTTATTTTTATGCTGAATACACACCAAGGATGGACTTGAGAACCAATCCTGATTATGTAACCAAGTATTATGAGCCAGTGAATCAAGATTTCTTGGAATTTCGTGCCAATCAAGATTGGACTCGTTTTGTCAGTCATGGGACTTANCTNCGATCCTTGATGTCTCCAATTTGTGTGAGCTCTCATGCAGAACTCAATGATGCCAATATTGATTATTGTGAAAATTATTTAGAGAAGTTTATTCAACGCTGGTTCGATTGGCTGGATGAAGCAGAGGAACTGCCGGNGGAGAAAAGAGATGAACAACAAAAATATGATTATGCAGTAAGAGAATTAGGCTACAGAAACGATCCAATGAATATTCTTCCCATACAGGTATTTGGCCAAGAGGAAGCGAATAGAATGTTAGAGATGAGAATTGGTGTAGATCAAATCCAAGAAACAAAGGGTCGATGGGCCAAATGAGCGGAATGATCAAAGCATTATTGATTGATGACGATCAAAAGCTTGGAGATTTATTAAAAAACTATCTGAAAACTTTCGACATTGATTTATCCGTAGTCAATGACCCTCGTGAAGGAATCACAACGATTAGAGGTCTTGATCCAGATCTACTGATACTCGATGTCATGATGCCACACATCAACGGTTTTGATCTTTGTAAGAAGATTCGAGAAGAATCCAATAAGCCCATCATCATTTTAAGCGCAAGAGGGGAATCTGATGATAAAGTCAAAGGAATTGATTTGGGCGCGGATGATTATCTATCCAAACCGTTTGAGGCAAGAGAGTTGGTTGCAAGAATCCATGGTTTACTCAGGAGACTCCAGAAAGATTCCGATAAGAATCCTGATCAAATTTTTAAAGTTGACCAACAAAGGCTCGAAGTCTCTTTAAATGGAGCCATTCTAGACCTGACCACTAAGGAGTTTGAACTTATGGATTTATTTATTAAGAGCCCCGGAGTTATTTTTTCAAGGGATGAGATCATAAAAGAAATCAAGGGCATAGATGCCCATCTATTTTCAAGATCAATTGATATTCTGATTTCACGCTTACGCCATAAAATTGAAGATGATCCAAAAGACCCTCAACTCATAAAAACAATTTGGGGCAAAGGCTATATGTTCGTTGATAGTAGGTGAAAGCAAGATGTTGCAGAGGATCAACTCACTATCGATTAAATTATTTGGGGTATTCTTAGTCACCGGCCTGATCTATTTTTATCTTTTAGATTTTGGAGTCCGATCGCTCATATTGAATGAAGAAGTTAGAGATACTCTGGATTATTACCAGACCAGCTATCTCGGGAACCTGATGGAAGATCTTGGCTATCCTCCAAATGCTGAGATTGCAGATGAAGTCACTAAAGATATGCCATTTGATATTTTGATCACAGGCAATGACTTTGAATGGAGCACAACAAGTGAGTTTCCAAATATTGATCCCATTGATTTTCAACCCAGTGCATGGGACAGCATCAAAATAAAAAAGAACAGCGCTGCAGGGTCCCCAACATTGATTGAAGATTCAGAATTTGCCAGATATCAAGACAGAACTTATTTCAGGATTCCATACGGGGACTACACCATCACAATGGTGAATCCAAAAATATCAATCGAGGCGGGACCGACATACTTATTTGAGGCCATCGTTCTGATCAGTCTTTCAGTTCTCTTATTGGCCTACCTTCTTGTTAAAAGGATGATCAATCCAATTCAAAATATTCAGCAGGCAGCGACCAAAATTGGACAAGGTGAATTGACTCATAGAATAGACATCAATAGAGAAGATGAACTTGGTCTTTTGGCAAAGGAGGTCAATTTCCTCGCTGACAATGTGGTGGAGATGTTGGAAGCGAAGCAGCGATTGAACATGGGGGTCAGTCATGAACTTAGATCTCCGCTTACCAGAGCCAAGCTTCAGATTGAAATGCTCAATGATCCTGTTAAGCGAGAGAGTCTATTGGATGAGATTCAGGCCATGGAAAGCATTATTGCGAGCTTACTAGAAAGTGAGGCAATCAATTATGGACACAAGAAATTAGATTTAGGGAATGTCGATATTGACAGATCAATAAAGGACTTGGTATCCAGCTCACACTTCCTAAATGATATAGAGATTGAAAGCGATATTTATGAAAATATTTCTATTGAAGCCGATCCAATATTATTCCAGGTTATGCTGAAGAATATTTTTGAGAACGCATCCAGATATACAACAGAGGATAAAAAACAGATTGATATTAGTGTCCTTCAGGCCAATGAAGAAATTAATATAATTATAAGAGATTATGGACCCGGTCTGGCAATCAAAGATCTTGATAAAGTCTTTGAGCCATTTTTTAGGGCCGAGGAATCAAGGAGTAGAAGCAGCGGCGGTTATGGATTGGGGTTGTATCTTACAAAACAAATAGCGGACGCACATGGCGGAAGAATCTCTATTCAGAATCATGAAAATGGCGGCGCTGAGGTATCATTGCATTTACCCAAGAAACAGAGTTGATTCTTTTTGTTTTCTACATGTAGAAAAATAGAAGAATCTATGCTCTAATCGGCGTAGATTTTTTAGGAGAAGTCATGCCAAAAATACATGTTATCGATAGCGAAGGTAAAGAACATACTGTTGAGGGACAATTGGGGCTTTCATTGATGGAGAGTCTGAGAGATCTCGATAATGGAGTTCTAGCACTTTGTGGGGGAATGTGTTCCTGTGCGACCTGTCACTGTTATATTGAGGAGTCATGGGCAAGTAAATTAGGTGAGCGTGAAGACGATGAACAAGAGCTCTTGGAAGATTTAGATTCTTTTAGAGAAGATCAATCAAGGCTTTCATGTCAGATTGAATTCTCAGAGGAAATGGACGGAATCAGGGTGGAAATTGCTCCCGATGAATAAGGAAATTATATGATTAAATTGTTTCACGCGCCGGGCAGTCGATCGGTGAGGATTATTTGGCTNCTCGAAGAGCTGGGATTGAATTATGANCTAGAAGTTCTAAAAAGAGGAGAGATCAATCAAGCCTTTGTTGAAGCGAGCCCGTTCTCGAAATTACCTACGATTACTGATGGTGAAGTTGTGATGTCAGAATCGGTCGCAATTGTTCAATACATATTGCAAAAATATGGAGAAGGAAGATTGGAGCCAGACCATGATTCTNATGAATANGCAGAGTATCTTCAGTGGTTNAATTTTGGNGAATCTGTTTTGATTGATCCAATCGTCTCAATATTAATCAATAAAGTCTTCAGGCCNGAAGANCACCGTCANGAATATTCCATTCAGAGTGCAGAACAGTCTTTTGCTAAAACCGTAAAAACATTGAATTCAATTATGGAAGGCAGAACCTATATCATGGGAGATGACTTTACTGCTGCAGACATTGTCAATGGATATACTTTGAGGCTCGCAGATAATCTGAAATTACTCTCCAGTACACCTGAAACAGAAAACGTTGTGGATTATTTTAAATCTTTGCAGAGTAGGGCTGCCTATCAAAAGGCAGTAGCTGATATTAAATCTTAGGTCTTTGATCAGACCAAGGCTTTGCTTCTTCAAGCTGCAACGAAAGTTCTAATAATTGTTCTTCATTTCCATAGTTTGCATGCAAATGAGTCCCTATAGGAAGGCCGGTTGATGACCAATGCATCGGCAATGATATTGCAGGGTCTCCTGTGACATTGGCAAGCGGCGTAAATGTAATGAAGTTGAGAGATCTCTCAAGCAATGCATCAAAATTTATATCGGGTGCCATTGAACCTATTTTTGGCGCTACTGTTTGCGTAACGGGAGAGAGAATAAAATCATAAGATTCAAATAACTTACGAGTGCTCAACGTGTCTTCTTTGAGTCTGGAAACTGCCAATTCAACTTTACCTTCTGGTTGCGCATCAAACCATTTCCCCAAATCCAGTGTCCATGGTTCAAGCAGAGAATCTATTGATGTCTCTTTAGATACAAAATTTTGTTGGGCCAAATCAATGATGCCTTTTGCCCCATAAGCCCACATCGTTAAAAATGAATTTGTGAATCGATCACCATTGATAAATGGTTTTATTTCTTCCACTTGATGGCCAAGATTTTGACAGATGAGAGCTGAGTTCTCGATTGCATTTTTGACCTCTGGCTCGGCTTCTTGTCCAAGCATATTCGTAGTGATCATTCCGATTCTGAATTGTTTTTCTTTTGGGTAGATATTTGCAGGCACAGGTTTTAGTTTAGAATTGCTAAGCGATTGCATATGGTGAAGCGCAGTGATTGTATCTCTTACACTCCTTGTATGAACAAACCTCACGCTCAGATCAATCGGACGGTTTGGTTGCGCGTCATCAATTGTTCTATGGATTGTGGGCTTTAAGCCCACGATTCCGCAACAAGAAGCAGGAACTCGAATTGATCCGCCTCCATCAGAGGCCGAGGCAATGGAAACCATTCCAGATGCAACCGCAGCGGCAGAGCCGCCGCTGGAACCACCGGGAGAACGATTAAAATTCCAAGGATTTCTTGCAGGACCCAATAGAAGAGATTCAGTCACCCCCAATAAACCAAATTCAGGCGTATTGGTTTTGCCAAGTGAAATCAGCCCCATATCAAATGCGGCTTGAACATTAGAAGAATTTCTATCGGCAATGCGATTTGCGAACATGCGTGAACCACCTGTGGCTCTGACACCTTTGTGATTTAAGAGATCTTTGATGAGGTAAGGCACACCAGGGAAAGGACCTTTTTCATCATGATTTTTTGCAGCCAATAATGCTTCTTCAAAAGATCTGGTGACCACTGCATTCAAGTATCCATCCACAGCTTCAATTCTATTGATGGCTGACATCACCATCTCTTCGATAGAAACCTCTCCTTTTCTAATAAGATCAGCTTGGGCGGTTGCATCCATCATGAAGAAAGGATCGTTTTTAGCAAGTATCTCTTGGATTGAAACAAGATTAGATAACCCGAGGGCCAATCCCGATTTCAGAAGCATTCTTTTGGATTTATTTGGCACGTCCATTTTTTACAAAAGCTCCTCTACATTCTCAGGCGGCCTGCCTATGATTGCTAATGATTCATTGAAGACGATTGGACGCTCAATTAGAATTGGATGCTCAGCCATAATTGAGATTAAATCATCATTAGAAATGCTGGATAAATCAATATCGAGTTCTTTGATGATTGACTCCCTTTTTCTGACCAACTCAGATGCTTTCATGCCTAATTTCTCAAGCAACGAGTTTAGTTCAGA
>NZHF01000028.1 GCA_002691305.1 Gammaproteobacteria bacterium
CCAATTATTCCAGAAATGTATCCCTTCGAGGTTATCTTCAGAAACCTGTTAATGCTCCATCCTGTATAGAATCCAATGATCACTAGGCCTACGTGGACAAATCCAAAAATAAAACCAGGCAATATCTCTCCATCTACTACTAATCCAATGTTTTGAAGAAATGCTTCCACTTATAGATTCAGTTTCATAGATTGCTTTGGATGTATTGATTGACCTTTTCTTCTAAAACATCTAACGGCAAGGCTCCTTCTCCAAGGATAACATGGTGAAAGTCCTTGATATTGTACTTATCACCCAGTGTTTTCTTTGACTTCTCTTTTAGTTCCATAATTTTTAATTGACCGATCTTATAGGCCAATGCTTGGCCTGGCATTATGAGATAGCGATCAACCTCATTTACAATGTCTTGCTCTGTTTTGGCTGCATTCTCTTTAAAAAATTCAATCGCTTCGTCTCTGCTCCAACCCTTGTAATGCATTCCTGTATCAACAACCAATCTGATCGCTCTCCACATGTCGTAAGTAAGCGCTCCAAATTCAGAGTAAGGGTCTTGATAAAGCCCCATATCATAACCCAAGCTTTCACTGTAAAGACCCCAACCTTCAACGTAGGCTGTGTAACCTGAATACTTTCTAAAATTAGGGATATTTTCAATTTCCATTGCAAGTGCAATCTGAAGGTGATGCCCCGGCACAGCTTCGTGAACAGAAAGAACCTCAATTTCATACTTGGGCCTCACTTCAGGTTTATAAAGATTGACATAATAGTAACCAGCTCTCGATCCGTCTGCTGAAGGTCTCATATAGTAAGCAGTCGTAGTNTCAGGAGCCGACTCTGCAGGAATTGGTTTGATGCCATAGGGCATTCTAGGTAGCACTTTAAAAAGNGGCACAATTTTGGGATCAATTTTTTTGGAAATTGCGAGATAAGCTTGGAGAAGNTCTTCGGGTGTTTCAAAGTAGAATTGAGGATCTGTCCTCAAAAAATTTAGAAACTCATCAAACGTACCGTCCCAATCGACACTGTCTATAATTTGATTCATTTCTGACCTTATTCTTTTCACCTCGGTGAGTCCTATTTGATGTATTTCCTCTGGTGTGAGTTCAGTTGAAGTATGGTATCTGGCAAGGTTCTCATACCACGCTTTACCATTGGGTAAATCCGATACACCGATAGAAGTTCTAGATGCGGGTAAGTATTCATTAACGAAGAAATCTTTGAATCTATAATATGCCGGAATGACGCTCTCNGATATGACTTGNANGGCTTCTTCTTGTATCATCGTTTTTTCATCAATTGTCCCTGGGATTGANTCAAAAACATTAAAAAATGGACTATCTTTAGGGTCATCGACCANCTGAAGCTCAATTTGTCTTGCGACTCTCTCCATNAGAATTCTTGGCGCNGTGACATTTCTTTCTATTCCAAGTTTNGCTAGCGTAATNTGTTGCTCAATGTAGCTTGGTAGCTTCTCNAGACGAACAATCCAATCTATGTAATCTTGTTTGGTCATAAAACCCAAACTTTCTGCAGTTTCATGCTCTAGTTGTATTCCACCNCTTTGACCGAATACGAGTAAATGAGAATCAAATTGCTGCCCCCTAACCGATCGTTCGTAGTTNTATAAGAATAGCCNGTGATTCAACTGATTTTCACTGCTCAGTTCATCCGGATTTATTTTTCTAATCTCTTCNAATACCTTTCGAGTTTTTTGCTGTCTTTTCCTAAGTGTGGCTTCTGAGATGTCTGGCCAATCCTGATTGGATGATTTATCNCCCATATACGAGGCATAAAGGGGATTTTCATCGATTGATCGCTGCCACTCNGAGTCGACTATTTCCAGAAATTGCTGATCGTTATCCGAAGATAAGGCATNTGCATGNAGAGAAAAAATAAATGTCNNTATTNAAATAGTNAATCGATTCATCTTAATCCATTCCTCCTTGTAAATATGGCCACGCCTTGGCNAGGTAAATAANCATTGTCCAAACCGTGAGTATACTTGCAACAATNAGTGAAATCATTCCGATTGAATAAATATCAAGACCGAGTAAAGTCTCCTTATACAACATACATGAGAGACCAGCCATTTGCAGAATAGTCTTAAGTTTTGAGAAAGCAATGACNGATACCTGATGCCTCTCTCCTAGTTCAGCCATCCATTCTCTCAATGCAGAAATAGAAATCTCTCTTCCAATAATAACGATGGAAACAAGCGTNTTNATNATGGATGGATCAGATTGAACGATGATCANCAAGGCGATACAAACTATCAATTTATCTGCAACGGGGTCTAAAAAAGCACCCAATTTTGAAGTTTGATCAAATTCACGTGCAACCCANCCNTCCAACCAGTCTGTCAAAGCAGCGATTATAAAAATTATGGCAGAAAGTGGTCTTGCATTTTCTAGATTGGAAAAAAATACAAATACCATCAGTGGNATACATGCAATCCTAANGAGGGTCAATATATTGGCAATATTGGATTTAAGAGACATCAAGTAATTATATCGGAACGTGATCAGTTTGGATTAAAATGATTGAAAATCTTTCTAGCCAAATTCTTGTTGATGCCGTCAACAGTCAATAAATCCTCAACTGAGGCTCTCTTGACCTCCTGAATNCCTCCAAATTGGGTCAAAAGATTTTTTTTCTTGCTNGGCCCAATTCCATCTATGGACTCNAGATCGGATTGAAGNAGCTGCTTCCTTTTTTTGGCTCTATGTCCNGTTATTGCAAAACGATGAGCCTCATCTCGTANGGATTGAACCAAGAATTTGGCTGATTTTTGCCCATCCATATTAAGCGGTGTTTTTTCTCCATGCAGAAAGACTCGGTCATTCTTTGGATCTCTTTTATCCCCTTTAGCAATCCCAATGATCATTTGATCTTTCATCGANAGTGAAAGAAGTATTTTCTTAACTGAATTAANTTGNCCCTTTCCGCCATCCACAATCAAAAGATCCGGAGGATTCTTNTTCTCATTATTGATTCTCTTGAAATACCTCTCAACAGCATTTGAGATTGCGGCGTAATCGTCACCGGGAGTTATTCCCTCGATGTTGAATCGGCGATAATCATTTTTACTGAATCCGTCTTCATTGAGCCTGACACAGGCAGCAACAGATTTATCGCCCATATGATGACTAACATCAAAGCAAGCGATATCTTTAATTTNTTTCTTAATCTCGAGTAAAGTTGTCAGCTCAGCTAATTGAGTTCTGATTGAAGCTTTGGATGCCAACTTTGATTTAAGAGATTCTTCTGCATTCGTGTTTGATATTTGAAGCCATTTTGCTCGATATGAGATCACTCGATCTTTTATGCTTGTTTGCCTATCTTGTGTTTCAATTAAGGCTTGCTCGATTATCTTCTTTTCTTTCAGACTTTTATTGAGAATGATCTCTCTGGGAATGTCATGCTCTAAATAGAATTGCATCAGTGAATAGGACAGAATTTCTTCATAAGAATCGTATTTTGTTTTTGATGGAAAGATGGATCGACTCCCGAGTATCTTCCCTTGACGAATAAATAATATTGCCAAACAATACATTCCCTCTATTTCCGCCAATGAAATCACGTCTGCATCAACTTTTTTCGTCCCATCAACATACTGCTGTGATTGAATGGCTTTGAGATTGGCAATTTGATCTCTAAAGAAGGCAGCCCTTTCATAGTTCAGGTCGGTTGATGCTTTTTCCATCTCAGTGATGAAATTGTCAATAATGGTTCTATCGTTTCCTTTTAGATAATTCACAGCTTGATGCACATTGAATGAATAGTCTTCTTGGCTAATTTCTTCAACACAGGGTGCTGAGCATCTTTTAATCTGGAATTGCAAACATGGCCTTGAACGATTCTTATAAAAAGAATCGGTACAATTTCTCAAAAGAAATATTTTTTGGAGGTTGCTCAAAGTATTTCTGACTGCATATACATTTGGGTATGGCCCAAAATATTTAGCATTCTTCGATTTCTTTTTCCCCCGATGAAAATCAAATTTGGGGAAATCATGATTTAAACTGACCTCTATGTATGGATAACTCTTTCCGTCCTTCAGAAGAACATTAAATTTGGGATTGTATTGCTTGATCAGTGTATTTTCTAAAATAAGTGCTTCTCTCTCGGTGATTGTAATGGTGGTCTCTATTGTTTGGATCTCTTTTAAGATCGCCTGAACTTTCTCATTTGCTGGCTTAGGTGTGAAATAGCTTTTGACTCTATTCTTTAAGCCTTTTGCTTTTCCTACGTAGATGACCTTTCCATGCTCATTGCTCATTACGTAAACGCCCGGCTTATTTGGCAGTCTGTTGGCTTGTGATTTAAGGCGATTGATCTGTCTATCACTGCTCACTTTGGTCACTCTCCTTAGCAAGCTCCCATAATGATTCTAACTCACTCAGATTTACTTCTTCGACACTCTTGTTTTGTGCTTTAAGTTGATCCTCCATAAATTTAAAGCGACTAATGAATTTTCTATTGCTACTCCTGAGCGCATTCTCAGGGTTGATCTTCAAATGTCTAGCAAAACTAACGAGTGTAAAGAATAAATCTCCCAACTCATTCTTTATTTCTTCTTGATCACTTGATTCAACTGCTNCTCTNAGTTCCTTGAGTTCCTCATCAAATTTTTCATATACTCCTTCAATATCTGGCCAGTCAAAACCGACTGCTCTGGCNTTTTTNCCAATCTTTATTGATTGATTCAACGCGGGTTGATTGCTGCCGATTCCGTCCATCAAACTGGCAGAATTATCTTTCACTCTCTGCTCATTGAGTTTGATCTTCTCCCACTCATCCGTTTGTACGTCTGAACTGCTGATCGTTTTGCCTGAGAAAACATGTGGGTGCCTTCTGATCAATTTTTCCGTGACTGAATCGATGACATCATCGAGTGTAAAAAGACCCCTTTCCTCTGCTATTAGAGAATGAAAACTGACCTGAAATAGAAGATCTCCCAATTCATCCTTGAGTGATTCATAATCCTTGTTTTCAATGGCTTCAACAACTTCGTATGCTTCCTCAATGGTGCAATCAGCTATCGATTCAAANGATTGCTCTTTGTCCCAAGGACATCCTGTCTTTGGGTCTCTTAATTGATTGGTTACCTTGTGTAGTTTTTTCATTGANCCGAAACAATTACGCCTGAAAATTTTCTCAAAATTTGAGCGGTCAAACCCCATATCAAATGATCGAAGTATCTATAGCTATAAACGGTCCATTCAATTTGGTCATANATTCTTCTTTCATTCTGGACAGAGTTTTGATCNAAAAGAAAATTNAATGGGACCTCGAAAATTTCCTCAACCTCGTCTTTGTTCATCGTCGGTAGAAAATCTTTGGGTATCAAACTGACTATTGGGGTCACNATGAAACCNGTTCCTAGNCTGACCTGCGGCGAAACATACCCGATCAACTCGCTTTGATTNCTGNCTAAACCAATTTCCTCCTCTGCCTCTCTAANAGCAGTCATTGTAATNTCATGATCCTGACTCACATCAAATGAACCGCCAGGCAAACTGATCTCTCCAGCATGGTGTTTGAGATGACTGGTTCGTTTAGTCAGGAGTACGTTCAATTCATTTTCCTCTGTCTGGGTGATTCCTATCATTACAGCGGCATGTTTAAGTGTTGTTCTGTTAATGTAATGCTCAACTATAGGCTTTGGTAACTTATCTTTGACCTCTTGTACCGGATCCTGAGAGGGAACAGTATTGAGATAGCTTTTTCTGATGAGATCAAGCACAGGAATGTTCTTGAGACTATTGATTCCTAGTCAGTTTTACAGGATCCAGTATTTGAGAAAGAGTGTCGGAATCCAAGTCGGTCATTTCGCTGGCCACATCTATGATTGATCGTTTCTCATTGTAGGCTTTTTTTACAATCTGAGCCCCTGTTTCATAACCAATGGTGGCGTTCAATGCTGTCGCTAATATTGGATTTTTGTTTAACATGGATTGTATGTTTTCTTGATTAACTTCAAAGTCTTTTATGGCCTTGTCTGCCAAACTCATGCAAGCACTGGATAGCAGTGACAGAGANTCAGAGAGATTGTGTGCAATCAATGGAAGCATGACATTGAGTTGNAAATTACCAGATTGAGCAGCATGTGTGATTGTTAAATCATTGCCCAGAACTTGGCTTGCAACCATGCATACCGACTCCGGTATTACAGGATTGACTTTGCCTGGCATTATACTGCTTCCCGGCTGAAGAGCAGGCAAGGTAATCTCTCCTAAACCTCCCAATGGGCCACTNTTCATCCANCTAAGATCATTGCTAATTTTCGTTAAAGCGACAGCCAATGTTCGATTACAGGACGAAAGCATCAACGATGCATCTTGCGAGCTGATTGCTTGGAATGAGTTATTTGCAGGTCTAAATTCCATTCCTGTAAGTTTGTTCATATGGNTGCAGCACTGTTTTGCAAGATTGGGGTCTGCATTCACACCGGTACCAACTGCTGTTCCTCCAATTGCAAGTTGTTGCAGCTTTGNCAACAAAACTTGATATTGTTCCATTGCGTCATTGATTTGAGCAGACCACGCGCTCATTTCTTGTGCAAAAGTAACTGGCATCGCATCCATAAGATGGGTCCGTCCATTCTTCGGTATATCNCCGATTGATTTTGCTTTTTCATCAATGCTGTTTTTGAGATGNNTCATTGATGGAAGCAATTGATTTACAACAGTCAATGATGAATCAACATTGATGGCTGATGGAATAACATCATTGCTGCTTTGACCCATGTTGACATGATCATTTGGATGAACTGAATCTACTTCTGTGGATGAAAGGCTTGATATGACCTCATTCATATTCATATTGGTNCTCGTTCCAGAGCCNGTTTGGAATATATCTAAAGGGAATTGAGCCAAATGATTGCCTTCATAAATCTCCATGGCTGAATGAGCAATGGCAGCAGCTCTNTCTTCTGATAAAAGATTCAAGTCNTTNTTTGCATTCGCAAGACCCCATTTCAAAAGTGCCAGTGAACGAATAAAACCCTCAGGCATTTTATGATCACTGATGTCAAAATTATCAACNGCACGTTGAGTCTGAGGACCCCATTTAGCGTCTGCNGGGACCTTTAATTCGCCCATGCTGTCTTTCTCTATTCTAAATTTTTTTTCTGACAAGATTTACTCCTTACACATATCATAATACACAGAGAATAGCAGTCACAGAAGAAACTTTAGTGTATTATTGCACTCTGATTTAGCGGATAAAAAAACATGAGCGATGAACAACTAACAGCGATATCTCCGATCGATGGAAGGTACTCGAACAAGGTTGAACACTTGAGAGCAATCTTCAGTGAGTCAGCGCTGATGCGATATCGGGTTATTGCAGAAATTTCATGGCTTGAATACCTNTCAGATTGTGAACAATTAGATCAAATTCCAATAATGCCTCCTCATGTAAGGGATGCCATTAGAAAAATCCAGCTGGATTTTTCAATGGAGGATGCAGCAAGAATTAAAGAGATTGAGAGTGAAATCAATCATGATGTCAAGGCCATCGAATACTTCTTGCAAGAAAAGATTGAGAAAATCGAGGGAGGAAAAAATTACACTTCTTTCATACACTTTGCTTGCACATCTGAGGATATTAATAACATTTCTTATGCACTGATGCTTAAAGATGGCGTTGATGAGCTAAAAACATCCATAGAACAATTAACAGATACCCTAAAAGAGCGATCTCATTCTTGGGCAAGCTGCTCCATGCTATCAAGAACCCATGGTCAGCCAGCCAGTCCCACAACAATGGGTAAAGAATTTGCTAATTTCNTAANNCGACTNAATAGACAGCTTGATTTGCTTAAAAATANNCAGTTTNTGGCNAAGATGAATGGTGCAGTGGGGAATTANAATGCCCATACAATTGCCTACCCCGGNATTGATTGGGAATNNATNTCAAANGNATACATAGATGCCNTGGGNCTTAANTTTAATCCCTATACAACTCAAATTGAACCTCATGATTGGATGGCTGAACTCTTTCACACAATGATCAGNATCAATAACATTTGCTTGGATATAAGCAGGGATATTTGGATGTATATCTCAATTGGATATTTCAAGCAAGTGGTCAATGAATCCGAGGTTGGTTCCTCAACCATGCCTCATAAAGTAAACCCAATAGATTTTGAGAATGCAGAGGGAAACATTGGACTAGCCAATGCTATTTTAAATCACCTTGCATCCAAACTTACCATTTCCAGGCTTCAAAGGGATCTGAGTGATTCAACCGCTCAAAGAAACATTGGCACAGCCTTTGCTCAGACTGATATTTCACTCCAATCTTTACTGAAAGGCTTATCAAAAATCGAACTCTCACGAGATAAACTGTTGGGAGAATTGGATGACAATTGGGAGGTTCTGGCAGAACCCATTCAAACCATCTTAAGAAGAGAGAATGTCCCCAATGCTTATGAGAATCTAAAGACTCTTTCTAGAGGGCAGAAATTGAATCAAGAAAAAATTTATGCATTCATCGATTCTCTAGATGTTGACCAGGCGGTCAAGAATGAAATGAAAGCCCTCACGCCTGAATCTTACATTGGTATTGCTGAATCACTTGCGAAAAAAATATAAGGTGTTGAGAGATACAAGCATCTCAATCATAGAAGCACACTGGTCAGAACATTCTGATGAGATCACACACATTAGAAATATCGTTTTTGTAAAAGAACAATGTGTTCCAAAGAATATTGAAATGGACGGAAAGGATGTCGATTGCAATCACTTTCTTATATGCAAAAAGAATGAACCCATTGGCACGGCAAGATTGCAGTCGGGCGGAAAGATTGAGAGGGTTTCCATACTGAAGACCGAAAGAAAAAAAGGCCTGGGCACAAAGCTTATGAAATTTATTATCAATTCAGCTAGAAAGAAAGATCTAGAAAAAGTCTATTTGCATAGCCAAATGGATTCCATTGATTTTTACAAAAGCTTGGGCTTTAAAACAAAAGGGGGGATGTTCCAAGAAGCTGGAATCAAGCATGTGCTAATGGTAATGGAAAATGAGTAAGAATGGGATGGTGATGATTGCGATGTCTGGTGGAGTTGATTCGGCTGTCAGTGCCTCCAAATTGATTGAGTCAGGATATGATGTTGAAGGCCTTCACATGACCAATTGGAAAGACGACGAACCATATTGCACTGCATCACAGGATTTACAAGATGCTAAAAATGCCTGCAAGGAAATTGGAATACCCATGCATCATGTTGATTTTTCCGGTAAATACAGAAGGGATGTTTTTGATGAATCATTGGAAGAGTTGAGAATCGGACTGACCCCAAACCCAGATATACTCTGCAATCAAATGATCAAATTTGATTCTTTTATTCAACATGCAAAAAGGCTTGGTGCACAGAAAATTGCAACCGGACATTACGCAAGAACAAAATCTGCTGATAATCAAACCCATCTGCTAAAAGGAATAGATGACAACAAGGATCAAACTTATTTTCTGCATGGAATCAATGCAGATGTTCTCAGTGATGTAATCTTCCCCGTTGGCTCAATGACCAAGGATGAGGTGAGAAACTATGCATACAAGAAGGGTTTACCCAACCACGATAAACCCGACAGCACGGGAATATGTTTCATAGGAGAAAGGCCCTTTAAGAGCTTTATTCAAACCTTTTTGCCCCCCATGCCAGGCAATATTATTTCAGAAGATGGAGAAATTCTTGGCACTCACGATGGTTTGATGTATTTCACTCTGGGACAGAGAAAAGACATTGGTATTGGCGGGTTAAAAAATCATTCGGGCGATCCTTGGTANGTTGCTGATAAAAAAATGAAAACCAATGAATTACTGGTCGTACAAGGGAGAAATCATAAAAAATTATGGCAAACACAAGCCTTTGCAAAAGATATGAATTGGTTAAGTACTGAGTTCTCGATAAGGCTTGAAAAAGGCGAGAAAATTGCTTGTAAAGCAAAGTGTCGTTACCGACAGACCGATGCAAACTGTGAGATAGCGCTTTNTAAAGATGGGATCAAAGTCATCTTTGATGAAGCACAATGGGCCATAACCGATGGTCAGTACCTTGTAATCTATTTAGATGATATTTGCATGGGCGGGGGTAANATCTTCTCGGAGATTTAGCATGACAATATGAGACAAAAAGAACTCATTCATATACAATCTNCATGCAAATTATAGAGGNTGTTATGTCGAATCATACTAGTTCATTCACAATCAAAGAAAAAACATTTAANTATTACGATTTAAAGTCACTTGACGGCGATAAGGTAGATCGACTTCCTTTTACACATAAAATTCTCTTAGAAAATGCTCTGAGACATTCGGAAAACGATACTGAGGGACCAAAAGATGTTGAAACAATACTGAATTGGAACCCAAAATCAGACCATTCAACGGAAATTTCATTCACACCCAGTCGTGTCATTCTTCAAGATTTTACAGGGGTTCCGGCTGTTGTTGATCTTGCTGCGATGAGAGATGCAGTGGTTTCAATGAAAGGAAATCCAAAAGACATTAATCCTCTTTCGCCTGCAGAATTGGTCATTGATCATTCTGTTCAAGTGGATCATTTTGGAAGCTTGGACGCACTTGAAAAAAACAATGAGGTTGAATTTTATAGGAATCAAGAAAGGTATCGTTTCNTGAGGTGGGGTCAAGATGCTTTCTCGAATTTTGAAGTGGTTCCTCCAAATACTGGGATCGTTCACCAAGTNAACCTTGAATACTTGGGTCGAGTTGTATTTTCTAAAGATGATTCTCTGGCCTACCCTGATACATTGGTCGGAACAGATTCTCACACCACAATGATCAATGGAATTGGATGTCTTGGCTGGGGCGTAGGNGGAATTGAAGCCGAAGCCGCGATGCTGGGTCAGCCCATAACAATGCTTCTACCAGAAGTCATTGGGGTCTCAGTAAAAGGATCTTTAAAAGAAGGTGTAACAGCAACNGATTTGGTGCTGACACTGACAGAGACACTCAGAAACTATGGGGTCGTTGGAAAATTTGTCGAATTCTTTGGAGATGGACTGGATCATCTTCCAGTGTCTGATCGAGCCACACTCAGTAACATGGCTCCTGAATTTGGAAGCACGTGTGCCATTTTTCCTATCGATGAAGCCACAATCAGATATTTGAAACTATCGGGTCGAAGTGCAGANCAAGTTGATTTGGTTGAAACCTACTCAAAAATACAAGGCTTATGGAGAGAGTCCGATTCAAAAATAACATACACAGATGTCATTGAATTAGATCTGTCAGAAATTGAACCCTGTTTATCCGGTCCTAAGAGACCACAAGATAGGATAAAACTTAAAGATGTAGCCAGTGTTGTTCGGGCTGAAGTTGGAGAAAAGCCCTTTATAAATGATCAGCTTTCGGATGGTTCTGTTTTAATTGCTGCAATAACAAGCTGCACCAATACATCGAATCCAACAGTTATGGTTGCAGCGGGTTTGGTTGCCAAAAAAGCGAATGAACTTGGATTAAAATCAAAAGAATGGGTGAAAACCAGTTTGGCGCCGGGGTCAAAGGTGGTTACCAAATATCTTGAAGAATCGGGTCTCTTGCCAGAACTGGAGCAAATGGGTTTCAANATAGTTGGATACGGGTGCACCACATGCATCGGTAACTCTGGTCCTCTTGATCCCAAGGTTGCAAAAACGGTTCAAGATCAAAATTTAACTGCCTCATCGGTATTATCTGGAAATAGGAATTTTGAGGGAAGGATTCATCCTTTGGTGAAACATAATTTTCTCGCNTCGCCCCCATTGGTTGTAGCCTATGCNATNGCCGGTTCTACGTTACTCGACCTGACTACTGAACCGCTTGGTCATGTGGATGGAAAAGACATTTTCCTNAATGATATTTGGCCAANTCAAAATGAGATTGAAGCAATCATTGAGAAAACAATTGATCCTGTAATGTTCATTAAAGCATATGAAGACTCAATCCAAGGCGATGATGCATGGAAAAATCTTGAAACGCCTCAGGGTGAAATCTATGAATGGCAAGACAGCTCAACATACATAAAGAAACCGCCCTACTTTGAATCAATGAGCATGGATTTACCAGGCATCAGAACGATAAGGAATGCAAGAGTCCTTGCCCTACTTGGAGATTCTGTTACGACAGATCATATCTCACCGGCAGGAAACATTGATCCAAATTCTCCAGCAGGAAGCTATCTAAATGACAACGGTGTGAAAAGGAAAGACTTTAATTCCTATGGTTCAAGAAGAGGCAATCATGAAGTCATGATGAGGGGAACATTTGCAAACATTCGTCTTAGAAACAAGCTCGCCCCTGGAACAGAAGGCGGCTGGACTAAATTGGAAGAAACTGATGAACCCACTACCATCTTTGAGGCAGCCGAAGAATTCAAATCTAATAATATAGATTTGATAGTGCTAGCAGGAAAAGAATATGGGACAGGATCATCAAGAGACTGGGCTGCAAAAGGAGTCTCACTTTTAGGCGTCAAAGCCGTGGTTGCAGAATCCTACGAAAGGATTCATCGTTCAAATCTCATCGGTATGGGTGTTTTGCCATTGGAATTTAAGTCCGGTGACTCTGCTGAGTCAATTGGACTCAACGGCTTTGAAACCTTTGACATTGATTCAATTACTAAAGATTCTGAAGTGGCATCATTGAGTGCAAAATCAACTAATGGTGAAGTCAAAACCTTTGAGGCACGCATTAGGATTGATACCCCTAAAGAATGGGAGTATTTTGAGCACGGTGGAATTCTNCATTACGTAATTCGTCGTCTTGTCGCAAAATAATTAAGANTNTATTTTGATTTTCAAGTCATTTGCTCTCTTGTATTGAGGTGCAAATTCTAAACTCTTATTCAAGTACTCCAATGATAATTCATTGTCTTTCTCTAGGTATGCAATATTTCCCAAATGAAAGTGAGNAATGGACTCCATTAAGAGATCTCTATTGCTGGTATTCTCATCCAATAAATTAAGAACAATGATGAGATTTTCTTTAGCGTTCTTCTTGCTGGCTCCGGCAAATGCTGGTCTNGTGTAATCACCGATCCCCTTGATGAGATAAACGAATGGATTTTTGTCATCTGCTTCGATCGCCTTTTCCATCATTTTTCCTGATTTAATGCCATGACTCGCGGCCTTAAAAAAATTACTCTCGGCACTGAAGCCATAACATGCCGAAAGCAAGGCGAATAATTCTGCCTGATACTCATTTGCTTCTTCAGCCATATCCGATTTAGAAATACACAAAGCACTGAACTTCTTTTTTTGTTTTTTGGATGATAAATCAGTAATAAGGAACTCGTGAAATAGTATCTGTAAGTCTAATTCCTCCGCCTGGGCATTTTCTCGCTTAGAGGATACAAGAGTGTCATGCATCTCAATAAGTTCGTTTGTATTACTCCTCAGATAACTTTTCAAACCTTTTTGTATCACTTCTGATTGGAGTGGATCCGCAAAAGTATGCTGCGATATCGTGCAAACGAATAGAATAAAGAAGAGATTTTTTACTTTGGGCATTAAAATCATAGCTGCTGTATTGTATCAGTATAATAATTGCTTGAGGATTTAAAAGTATGGACATGGATTACATTGATATAGGCGTCAATCTTCTCGATAGCAGTTTCGAAGAAGACCGAGATGAAGTTATCGATAGAGCATTCAATTCGAATGTTCAGATCCTGATTAATACCTCTTCCTCAATGGAAGATTCGGTTCGGTCATTGAATTTAGCAAAGAAATATCCATCAAAAATATTTACAACAGCAGGAATTCATCCACACAATGCTTCAACAGGAGACAATTCATTAAAAGAAAGTCTCACTCGAATGCTTCAAAATGATTGCATGGTCGCAATCGGTGAGTGTGGTCTTGATTATTTTAGGAATCTCAGCCCCAAAGATAAACAACTATCGGTATTCAAGACACATCTTGAGGTTGCGAAGGAAACTGGATTGCCATTGTTTTTGCATCAGCGCGATGCTCATGAAGATTTTACAAATTGTTTAAATGAAGTTCTTGACTCACCAATACATGGTGTTGCTCATTGTTTTACCGGCAATATTGACCAAATGAATGCATATCTTGACATGGGATTATACATTGGCATTACTGGATGGATATGCGATGAAAGAAGAAATGCTGATTTAATCAAAGCCGTTAAGCACTTGCCTCTAGACAAGGTCCTCATCGAGACAGACTCGCCTTATCTGATTCCAAGGTCGCTTAAAAATGTCCGAAGAAATGAGCCCATGAATCTATCTATCATTGCTGAAAAACTTGCTGATGAAATGGGCATTGAGCACTCGCAGTTAGCCAATCAATCGGTGATTAACTCTAAGAAATTATTTAATCTTTCAATCTAAATATTTCTGTAAAGAAGAGAGGTTGGAGTCTATCTCAGTGTATACAGACTCTTTTTCAAGAATGGACATTAGGTTGATTGGAATATCGATGGTTTGGTGAATGATTGGTTCAACTATGTTTTCAAATTTTGCTGGATGGGCTGTCGATACGATGATCCAGTGCCGGTTTTCATTCTCAGCTTTTTCCAGTAAATCATATGCCTTGAACCCAGTCGCAGTATGAGGACATATCACCATATCTGATTCTCTGAACTGTTGTTCAATCTGTTGGGTGATTTCTGTATCGCTCACGGAAACACAATCCATATCATGACTGAGTTCAATGTCGTCATTGTAAAGACTAGAGAATCTCTCCATATTGCTTGGATTCCCAACATCCATGGCCGATGCAAGAGTTTGAATAGAGGGTGATGGTGACCATTCACCTGTCTTTGAAAAATTGTAAATCGTTTGATTTGAATTGGTGGCAAATATTATATTTTCAATTGGGAATCCCATTTCCTTGGCGAGAAAACAGGCAAAGGAATTACCCATATTGCCCGTTGGAATAATAAAATTGGATGATTCTCCAGAATCACGATAGTGTTGCATGCTTGACCATGCATAATAAGTTGCTTGAGGAAGTAATCTACCTATATTAATGCTGTTTGCAGACGCAAGACTGGTCTGGATTGAGGATTGATTGGTGAATGCTTCTTTTACAAGTCTCTGGCAATCATCAAATTCTCCATTGACTGCAAGTGANGTGACATTATTGCCCCAGCATGTTAACTGTTGTTGCTGTCTAGGAGAAACCCTGTTGTTGGGAAAAAGAACAATGACATTAAACCCTTCAAGATTATAAAAAGCAGACGCTACGGCTCCTCCTGTATCACCCGATGTAGCAACCAATATTGTTCTCCCTTTTTGATCTTCCTTGGCATATATCTCTGCTGAGCATGCAGCCAAAAACCTTGCACCATAATCCTTAAATGCTGCAGTTGGGCCATGATAGAGCTCAAGCATAGAAAGCGGTGTTGGAGCATTGTCTAATCTTCTCAAGTGAATAGGAAAGTTGAATGATCTAATGACAATATTTTCCAATTCCTGCCCAAGCAATGAATCACTAAAATAGGGGCATAACATAGCAGCAGAAAAGGAAGCATAATCATCGAAATCATTAAAGTCATTGAGGTCAATTTTAGGAATCTCATTGGGTAGATACAAACCACCATCGTCCGCTGTTCCGCTCAGTAATGCTTCCTCGATGCTGACACTTTTTGAACTTCTTGTACTAGTGAATTCCATAAAAATCATTGTGCCCTAATAATGGACAGTAGATCAAAGAAGAGTCCAGATGCGGTCACTTCACGCCCTGCACCAGGACCCCGAAGCACAAGTGGATAATTACTGTAATAATCGGAATGAATTGCAATGATGTTCTCCGTGCCCTTTAGGCTGAAGAAGGAATGCTCATTAGAGAGATTCTTCAAACTGACTGAAGCATTTCCGTTTTCATCAATTTGAGCAACATAAGAAAGTTTTTCATTGTTTTCCAAAGCATTCTGATACCTATCATTCATTGCTTGGTCTCCAGATGACATTGCTTCTAAATATTCATTGACCGACAATGATAGATGATTCGGGTCAACCAAAGACTCCACATGGATGTCATTTACGTTCATATCAAGACCCATTTCTCTTGCCAATATCACCAGTTTTCTAGCCACATCCATGCCTGAAAGATCGTCTCTTGGATCAGGCTCAGTAAATCCCTGCTGAAGTGCATCATTAACCAATTCTGAAAAAGGCATGCTCGCATCATAAGAATTAAAAAGGTATGCCAATGTTCCGGAGAATACCCCTTCAATTTTTTTGATCGAGTCTGAAGATGATGCGATGTCTGAGACGGATTTTACAAAAGGAAGTGCTGCTCCTGCAGTAGTTTCGTATAAGAAATCTGCCCCATTAAGATTCTTGGAATTCATAATGGATTTATAGCGATCAATATTTCCACTCAAACCTTTCTTATTTGCAGTAACGATGCTGATGCCGTTTTCAAATATATTGCTGTATTCATCCGGTGCCTCATCGGAGGCAGAGCAATCAATAATAATGCGTCCGTATGCCGACCGTCTTGATATATGATTGATCATTTCATTGGTATTACTTTGTTCCAAGGCTTCAATTTTTTCAGTAACATTGCTCGCTGATTTAAGATCAATGTTGTCCTCCGAGAGCATCATCTTTTGACTATTACTCAATGCTAAGATATCCAAAGAAATATTTTCTCTTTCTTGAAGAATCTTTCTTTCATCTAAGATTTGCTTGTGAAGCTCTTGACCAATAGAACCATAACCCATGATTCCAATTGCAATCTGTTTGTTTGAATTAAAAAATGCATCATGGACAAAAGATGTTGCGTGGTTCATGTCCTTGCTTTTGATGACAATGGATATATTTTTCTCTGATGATCCTTGGGCAATTGCAATGACATTTGTTTTAGACAATGAAATTGCATTAAAGAACCTAGCTGCAATCCCCTTAGTCCCTGTCATTCCTGAGCCCACTATGGCAAGAATACTGCAGTCCTCTTCAATTTGAATCGCACTTAGATTCTCATTTTTAAAATCGTCTTTAAACTCTTGCTTGATGACATCGGCTGCCGATCGAGCATCTTTTGACCTTACTGCGAAACAGATGCTGTGCTCTGAGCTGGCCTGTGAGATTAAAACAATTGAAATATTTGCTTGCTGAAGAACTTTGCCCAATCGATTAACAATCCCTGGAACTCCAATCATGCCTGTTCCTTCCAAGTTCAAGAGTGCAATGTCTTTGATCGTACTAATTCCTTTTACAGCGCGTGTATTTTTTTGTTGGGAATTAATGCTGGTTCCCAAAGATTCGGGATTAAATGTATTCCTGATATAAAGTGGAATCTCTTTGTGCATCAATGGTGCCATCGTTTTTGGATGAATCACTTCGGCACCAAAGTAAGAGAGTTCTATTGCTTCATCGTATGTCATTTGCTCGATCATTCTTGCTTGATTAACGACTCTGGGGTCACCAGTCAAGACACCGTCTACATCTGTCCATATGGTTACTGATTTAGCTTCGGATAATGAACCGAGAATCGATGCTGAATAATCGCTGCCATTTCGACCAAGATTTGTCGATTTGCCCTCAATATCTGAGGCAATGAATCCACCCATTATTACTTTCCCAGACTTATCTTGGATGGCCTGTGTGAATGCTTCTTTGGATTTCGACCAATTGACATTTGCACCCATGTCCTCGTTTTGGATGATCAAAAAATCCATCGGATTCAACCATGAGGTCTCAATCTCACCCATTGCTGAAAGATAAGCATGCAAAAGCTTTGATGTCCAAATCTCACCAAAACCAAGTATCTCATTTTCTTCAATACTGAGGGATGCATGGTCTTTCAGCTTTGCAATTTCTCTTATTGCTTGAATATCTTCTTTGAATGCCTCTATAAGGCTCAAGCGACTTGAAACATTTTTTACTAAACTATCACTGGTTTCTATATAAAGAGACTGAATGTCTTCGATCAACTTTGAATCTTGAGTTTCTGAAAATTGAAGCAGAGCATCGGTCATGCCTCCCATCGCAGAAACAACGACAATGAGATTCTCTGCGTCACTGTTTGTGACCAGATTGCCCACTTGTTCGAGTGCATCAGCATTTTTCATACTGGTGCCTCCAAATTTATACACTTGCCAGTCTTTTTGGCTCATCCTAAATATTCCTGAAGATTTTTACTGTTATAAAAAGTCGCCCATGATAACCTTTTCCGATAAATTATCATAATTATCAATAAGTTTGGTGAATCATATTTTGATAGTCATCTAGGATTGGAGAGCAATGAAGCTAAGCAGAAAAGATTTCAATGAATGGGAAAATAAATCCATTACCTTATTGGGCATGTCTGGTGTCGGAAAAACAACGCTTGCTAACAAATTACCTAAATCAAAATGGTTTCACTATTCTGGTGATTATCGAATTGGCACGAAATACCTGGAAGAACCCATATTGGATAACATCAAAGAGAAGGCAATGAATGTGCCTTTTTTGGCTGAGCTTCTAAAATCAGATTCCATCTATATTTCGAGTAACATTACCGTTGATAACTTAATGCCCATCTCATCGTTTCTTGGGAAAATTGGTGATCCGGAGAAAGGTGGGTTGAGTACAGATGAGTTCCTGAGAAGACAAAAGCTTCATATGGATGCAGAAATGAAGGCCATGCGTGATGTTCCAGAATTTATAAAAAAATCACAACGAATCTATAACTATGACCACTTTATCAATGATGCGGGCGGCAGCATCTGTGAACTATATGGCACAAAGTCGATGGATACGCTCATTGAAAATACGCTGATCCTCTATATTGAAGCTGACTCAAGCATTAGAGATGAACTGATCAAAAGAGCAACAAATAATCCTAAACCGATGTTTTACACCAAAGAATTCCTTGATCAGCACTTAGAAATTTATACTTCAGAAAAAAATATTGGGCAAGATGATATGGATCCCGATGATTTTGTTAGATGGGTTTTCCCAAAACTGCTTGATTATCGGAAGGATAAGTATGAAAAGATTGCTTCTGAATACGGTTACACAATCAGCGCCACTCAAATGAATGATGTCAATGATGAGAGTCAATTTCTCAACCTCATTGAAAAAGCGATAAACAGCTAAAAAATGAAAACAATCGAGGTAAATGGCAAAAATATTGCCTACAACCAAACCGGTGAGGGTTCACCCATTGTTTTTCTACATGGAAATCCAACGTCTTCTTACCTTTGGAGAAAAATCATTCCTTATCTTGAATCTAATGCCACTTGCTATGCATTCGATCTCATCGGAATGGGGTCATCGGATAAACTGGATAACCCTGGACCTGAGTCTTATGGATTTGAGGAGCATTTTGATTACATCAATCAAGCAATAAATGAACTGATCCCAAATGAGAAGATCACGCTTGTACTGCATGACTGGGGTTCTGCTATTGGTTTCCATTGGGCACATGAAAATCAAAAAAGAATCCAAGGGATTGCTTACATGGAGGGGATCGTAAAAGAATTGGAATGGAAGGAATGGAATGAGCAAAGTCGAGGTTTGTTTCAGGCATTAAGATCCGATAGCGGTGAAGAATTGATTCTTGAGAAAAATGTTTTTATTGAGAAAATACTCGTTGGATCCATCATTCGACAACTTGATCAATATGAAATGGAAGAATACAGAAAGCCATTTGAAAATCCAGGTGAGGACAGGCGAGTGATGCTTTCATGGCCCAGAGAAATCCCCATTGAAGGGCAACCAGAAAATGTATGCAAAATAGTAAGTGAATATTCAAACTGGATGAGTAAAAATAACATTCCTAAACTATTTATCAATGCAGATCCAGGAGCGATCATTCAAGGATCTGTTCGTGATTTTTGTAGAACTTGGAAAAATCAGAGTGAAATTACCGTGCAAGGAATTCATTTCATTCAAGAAGATTCTCCAAATGAGATAGGAACAGCAATTCAAAAATGGTATGAAACAATAAATAAGGATGAAAAAAAATGACAACTGTGAATAAAAATAGACCTCTAGATGGGATGAGGGTCATTGAAATGGGTCAGCTTATAGCAGGACCTTTCACTGGAAGTGTTCTTGGGTATTTCGGTGCTGAAGTCATCAAAATTGAGCCGCCGACAGGAGATCCTGTCAGATATTGGCGCCTAACAGAGAACAATACGTCTTACTGGTGGCACAGTGTCTCTAGAAACAAAAAGTCTATTACACTGAATTTAAAATCAGATGAAGGTCGACAAATTGCCAAAGACCTAATCTTAAAGTCTGATGTTCTGATTGAAAACTTTAAACCAGGAACCTTAGAAAAATGGGGCATGAGTCCAGACGAATTAAAAATAGAAAACCCTGGTTTAATTACAGCTCGAATTTCGGGCTATGGGCAAACAGGCCCACGTTCACATCTGCCAGGATATGCCTCTGTTTGTGAGGGATTTGGTGGCTTTAGATATGTTAATGGTTTTCCTGATCGCCCTCCTGTTCGACCCAATTTAAGCATTGGAGATACACTCGCTGGCCTTCATGCAGCAATGGGTGTGATGCTGGCATACATCCAAAGAGAGAAAGATCCTGAAAAAAAAGGTCAGGTTGTTGATGCTGCTATATATGAATCAGTTTTCCAAATGATGGAAGCCGTCGTTCCAGAATACTCAGGATCGGGTGCGGTAAGAGAACCATCTGGATCTACAATAACAGGAATTGTTCCAACAAATACTTATCTCACTTCAGACGATAAACACGTCATTATTGGCGGAAACGGAGATTCAATCTTTAAGCGCCTAATGAACGCAATCGATCGTCCTGATATGGCTGATGACCCAAGATATGAAGAGAACCAGGGTCGAGTTGAGCATGAAAAAGTTTTAGATGCTGCCATTGAAGAATGGACAAGTAAACACACAGCCGATGAAGTTCTTTCAACAATGGATGAGGTCTCGGTTCCCGCTGGCCCGATATATAGCGTTGAAGACATGATCAATGATGAACACTACATTGCAAGAGGCATGTTTCATGAAGTCGAAGCCAATGGAAGAACATTACAAATTCCTGCCATGCTCCCTATTTTGACTGAAACACCGGGGACAACCGAGTGGCCGGGTCCTGAATTGAGTGAGCATACCTCTGAAGTTTTAGAAGATATGTTGGGCAAAACTGCAGAAGAGATTGAAAAATATAAGTCTGATGGCGTGGTTTAACTTCTAGCCCTTTTTCTTCTGATGAGATAGATAATTGCAATTATAACCAATAAGGGGCTTAACCAATATCTCGTGGGCAATTCACCGGTTGCAATAACACCAAATTCATTTGGCTTTAGAGAATCGAACTCATCACGCCAAGCATCAACTGGAAGCGAGTCATCATTAATGACCTCAAATGTCTTATTTTTTGCGCCATCTTTAAAAATTGATTCCACCAAGACTGCGGCCACATCCTCTCTGGGTATCCATCCCAATACATTATCGCCTTGAGAGAATTGTATTCCTTGAGTTGCAGGCTCTCCAAGGAGTCCACCCGGACGGACAATAGTGAAAGCAATGCCGCTGTTTCGAATCTGTTCTTCAGCTAGCGCTTTCCACTTCATTGTTTTATTGGCTAAAAGATTGAGCATAACTGTTGAAATGTTTTCTGCGCCTCCAGCTCCAATTGAAGACATGTAAATAATTTGTTGGACACCACTCTCTTTTGCTGCAGAAACAATGTTAATGGCTCCAAGATAATCCACATTTTCCGAGTTGTCTCCGTCCACAGGACCAATTGCTGAAATAATCACATCCACATTTTTCAGCGCTTCAGCAAGGCTTTCTTTATTGGTCACATCCGCCACAACCCAATTGAGTGAATCCGTATCGGCATTTTCTTTTGTTCGCCTTGAGAATGCTCTGATGTTGACATCTCTTCTAATTAACTCGTCAATGATATGCGTCCCTGTCCTTCCTGAGGCACCAAAAACACCGACCAGTTGCTTGTCTTCAGAGAATACAAGATTTGGCTTAAGAAGAAGGCAGCACAAAAAAGAAAGAATAAAAACAGAAGATCTTTTCATATTTATGTAATCCAGAATTTATGATTTCAAGAATCATAGACTATAATAAATCGCGTTTTATACAAGACAAAGATAATGAATTTCAAAACAAAGATACTGCTGCTGTTGCTACTAAATTCTTCCATTTCATTGGTTGCCGATGAAATTGAAGAAATCAAGGTCACTGGGAGCTATATTGGTTCAAGATCAAATGAAATAGGCACTGAGGTCATTGATCAATCTGATTTTAATAACCTCAATATCACTACCGTTGGTGAAATCAGTAAATATCTAGCCAGCGCTGCAGGTGCTCACTTCCAATCAAATACACTAGATGGAGTGGATCAAGGGATGTCTTCGATAACCTTAAGAGGCTTAGATCATGCTTCAACACTCGTTTTGATCAACCAAAAAAGGCAAACATTTGCAGGCACACCGTCTCATGAAGGAGAGGGCTATATCGATGTAAATATCATTCCTGAAATTGCTCTAAATAGAGTTGAAATTCTAAAAGAAGGTGCGACTTCTCTGTATGGCAGTGATGCAGTTGCAGGAGTAATAAATTTCATTACTCACGACGAATTTGAAGGGTTAAGATTCAGTTTATCTCAGCAAGAAACGACCAACTATGACCAAAAAGATGGAGTTTTAGGTTTTATCTATGGGAAAAGATTTACGAATTCAAATCTTGTACTTGCAGCCAATGTAATTAAAAGAAGCGCATTGCCATCGATTGAAATATCAAGAATTGCTGAAAATGGTTTAAGTACTCTTGGAAATACATTTAAGGTTGCTGAGAATGATACTGTTCTTTCCGGTGACTATAGCGGATCCTATTCAGCAGGAGACTGGATTGCTGATCCTAACTGCACAGAGAATGGTGGTGTCATTCAAGGTCCGTTTTGTAAATTTCTTTACGGCACAAGATTCAATATCGTTAACGATGAAGATCATGAAAAGTTTTATCTCAGCTATAAGAAGAAAGCGGACATTCTAAGTCTTAGAATCAATTATATAGATTCAAGAATTGATGTGAATGACAATCCGCAATCACCCTCCTATCCAGCACTGTCATTTATGTCTAGAAAAATTTTACCTGGCCAAGGAGGAAGTCCATTCAATGTGCCAGTGACATGGTATGGAAGACCATTGGGTTCTGCATTCCCCTCCCCCTTATCCCCTAAAAATATTGATCAATATCACCTAAGCGGCTCGGTTAATATTGAATTAGCGAATCAAGCCAGTCTGGAATTCTCGATTACCAAAAGTAAGCATGAAAATTTTCATAATAGACCGGATACAATTAATTCAAGAATGGAAAGCGCTATTGCAGGCAATGGCGGAATGAATGGCAACGAAACATGGAATTTATTCAATCCTCTTCTCAATTCATCAAGCCTCATTGAATATATTAAAGGGTCAGAACAAAGTCTTAAAATTGGTCAACTTACATCCTTCGATGCAATACTGAGAACACAACTGGGCGGAAACAATCTTGCCATTGGACTCCAACTCAATGAAGAGTCGCTCAACGTTTCATACAATGACTTATCTCGAGCAGAATTTGATTCTGATGGAAATCTTATTAAAAGTGCAGATTTACTTTTTTTGGGTGGCGGCAAAGACACGTTTGCGAAACGAGACAAAGAAGCAATATTTTTTGAATTTGAGAAGATACTGTCTGATAGATTAGACATACTTTTCGCATCAAGATTTGAAAAAGTTGATAACCAATCGTCTTTTGATCCTAAGATCACTGTAAATTACAGGCCAATTGAAAACCTATCAATTAGAGGTTCAGTTGGAACATCCTTTTCAACACCATCCATGGCTCAACTATTCAGCTCCGAGATTGCCCTTGGTGGAGTCAGAGATGTGATCAATGGGGTTGAGCAAACCAGCTCTTTATTTGTAAGAGTCATACAACTTGGAAATTCCGATTTAAAACCCGCCTCTTCCACAAACACAAACCTTGGTTTATCTTGGTCAATGAACCGAAATGCATCAATTTCATTGGATTTCTGGAAGATTGATTACAAAGATCGACTGGAACTTGAAGATGCTCAAACAAAAATTTTAGCAAACCCCAGTAGTTCAGCAATTCAAAGAAATGAATACGGCGATATCGTTGCTGTCAATACAACATTCTTCAATGAAGAAAAAACCATCGTAAAAGGCCTTGATCTGTCTCTTGATTACAAAAAAATATTTACCAATGGAAAAATATTTGATGTGGATATTAATGCCACACATTTGTTTGAATATCTGACGCCTGAGCATGGTAACGAAGACGAAGGAGAGCATGTCGAGAAGATGGTAAATAGAGTCGGTAGATTCAACTATAATGCGCACACCCATTCTTTGCCACGCTTAAGGCTCAATGCTCTAATGGGACTTAGATCTGAAGATATACGTTACTCAATAAATGCCAGATATTTGGATGGATACGACAATTTAAGACCTCTTCCTGAATCTGCAATTCAAGGAGGCTATACAAAGCAAATAGATTCTTTCTTAGTCTTTGATTTTGGAATAACAAAAGATATTTTAATCAATGATCAGCAAATAACCTTCGGTTTTAATGTCATCAATGCTTTTGATGAATCCGCACCATTGCTCTATGATTCACCGGATTTTAGCTTCGATACAAGACTGCATGATCCCAGAGGAAGATTATTAAATGTCTCTGTGGATTACGAGTTTTAGACTACTTGAAGTGGGGTAATACCTGATCTGCAAAAATTTTTGTCTGATCAACCATCGCTCTCAAACGGGCATCCCTGGGCTCTGCTACAGGCGAGCCCCCCAAAAGATAAACATGATCCAATCCCAGATCGATCAAATCAGATAAACGCTCAATGCATTTCTCAGAAGGGCCAGAAATTGTAAACCAATCAATAAACTCATCATCGATCAATTCAAGATGGGATCCTTTTTCACTCGAGTGATTCTTCATATCGTACTCACTTTTCAATGAGCTAGAGATCTTCTGAAGAGAGCTCGGTAGATGATCAATCGGTGCGTCTTTCATGGCAGTAAAATGTGCGACCAAACCTGCAAGCATTCGTGCCATACCTATTGCTTTTTTCTCATCGGGATCGCAAATGAGATTAATATAAGCTCCAATCTTGATGTCGTCTCTGGCTCTTCCTATTTTTTCCAAATGTTCAAGCGCAGTGCTCATGGCCCAAGAAACTCTCTCATGTGAACTGCCAACAGCAAAAGAAACTTTTTCTGATACTTCGCAAGCCATCTGAATAGTTTTTGGACCTGTACATGCCACATCAATGGGGACTGGCGGTATTAGATTGGGATCGATCCATCGAATAGGAGACTGCATGCTTCCTACATCTATGGATTCGCCCCTAAAATAAGATTGAATGGTTTGAATGCAATTTTTCAATTCTTTTGTTGTGGCTTGTCGCTTACCAATGTGTGCTGCTGAAGAATCGCCCCTTCCTATTCCGCAAATCGCTCTTCCATCGGATTCTTCTTGCAAACTTGCCATTGCAGACGCAGTAACAGCCGTTGCTCTTGTCACTGGATGGGTCACTCCTGTTCCAAGCTTAATTCTTTTGGTGTGATGAGCCATTAAAGATAATTGCCCGTAAGGATCCGCTGATAAGTTCTGTGTATCTGGACAAAGTATTGAATCAAAACCCATCTCCTCAATTCTCGTTGCCATCTCAGCTGAGCACTTTGGAACGGGTTCCATCACTACTCCGATTTCAGTCATTTAATTCTCCATGATTATTTGCTTCCAGTTCTTTGGATGTCATCAAACTCAGAGAGAGTGCGTGCAGATCTCCTTTTAACTCATCGCCGAGGATGCCATAAACCAATTGGTGTCTTTGAATGGGGTTTAGATCAATAAAATCATCGCTGACAATTTCAACCCAGATATGCATCATCCCTTCTTTATGAGCAGTGTGTCCTTTATGCATGTGTCCCTGATCTTCAATGCTCAATGAGACAGCATTGATTTTACTCTCTAGACGTTCCTTGATGATGTTTATTCTTTTATCCATATTTGAAGAATGAATTTGTGACTTGAAATCATTTTATAATAAGATCATTAGATATAATATTCACAATCCAATATTTCTATTAATCAAATGCAAAAAATTGACGTAAATAAAATAACAAATTCTTCAAATCCAATTGACCGAAAAGACGAACTGGAAAGATTCAAAAATGCATTGATCAAGGATAGCTTCTGTCTCTTAGTCAATCACACCATATCAAAGGAATTGATTGATAAGGCATATGATCAGTCGAAGCTTTTTCATGATATGGATGATTCTGATGACAGAAAACAAGCGGCACATTACAGGTTTGCAGAATCAGGAAGGGGTTGGTCGCCTTGTGGAGAAGAGCCGGCATATTCTGCAGGCACTAAAGCCACATGCTCTGCCTTTGATATGTGTTATGAAGTTGAAGAATTAGATAAAGAATACGGAAACTTTGGTCCCAATCTATGGCCTCCAGAAATGCCCGATTTCCAAAAGACTATTTACGATTATTTCTTGGCTTGTTCAAAACTGGAAAAAGTCATAGGATCGAGCATGGAAGAAATCCTTGATCTTGAAAAGGGCTTCATCACATCACGGATGACCGAAAAATCACCCTCCACTATGAGGCTTATTTTTTATCCCGAGATTAAAGAAGATCCTGAAGAAAATCTCTTTGGCATCAGTGCACATACAGACTATGAGATTTTTACTCTACTCACACAATCAGAAAAGGGTTCAGAACTTAAAAATCCAGACGGCGAATGGACATATGTTGATTCGAATCGCTACGAAATAATACTCATGATCGGTGATATGACCGAAGTCATCTCCAATGGATTGATTAAAGCAACCCCGCATAGGGTTCCACCCACAAAATGGGAACGCTATTCGATTACTAGATTTTGTGCAATTGATGGCCACCACATCGTTGAGCCGCTTGAACAATTCATTGATCCAAAAGTTGGTCCTAAATATGAACCAATTTCACAGCAAAAAAACATCAGGGATGGACTTGCAGAGGCAACAGCAAATAGTGATGCGATGAATGATATTTGATTTCTAGCCAAAGAATGTCAGTTTTGCAAAGGGTGTGATCCATGAAATCTTCAATACCATACAACAAATGATGTAAACAGTGAGAATAAGCGCAAGATTTCCTCTGATTGCACCGCTAACCATACCATGTTTTGGATCATCTGAATTTCTATTCCGACCATATCGAATCATGTCAGGTGTAATGCTGATTGCTGCCATCAACCAAAAAGCCAAATAAGCATTCCAAGCCCAAGGAGCACCATGCAGACCTCCCCATGATTCAATCAACATTAAACCAGAAATAGGGATAATGATTGATGTGGTCAGAGTGACACTCATGGCAAGCTTTCTTAGGAATCCTCTTGCCCATATTCCAGCTTCTTTCGACTGATTGAATCGAATTTGCATTGCCCAGATATTCGAGAAAAAAGTATGCCCAAAGAAAAGAAAAGCTGCAAACTCATGGATAAATAAAATCAATAGATAGTTGATACCCAAATCGCTTAATCTTGCACCAAAGAGTGGTAAAGCAGAAACAACTGTGATGATTACGAATACGCCATACCAAATAAATCTATTTGGATCATTATTTGATGTTTCTGTGTTCATATATGGAAAATAAGTAGTTCTTCTCATTACAATTAACTATTTTTCTCAATTAAGATCAACTGCAAATTTCTTTAAATCTTCCAATCGACAGTGTTCGAGAGCACCTTTATGTGTTGATGAGAGCAAAACTTTAGGCGCTGCATTTGCCTCAAAAGCTTGTTGCCATCTTGGTGCACAAAGACACCATTGATCCCCTTCACTAAGACCTTCAAAACCGGCTTCGGGCATAGGTGTGGATAGATCATTGCCCACAGATGCACTGAAAGCCAAGAACTCAGAAGTCATGATGCTGCAAACGGTATGGCTGCCGGCATCTTGATCGGATGTATCGCAGCAACCATTTCTGAAAAAACCAGTTAAAGGATTGAGATTGCAATCACTCAATGGTTCACCGAAAACATTTAAAGACTCGTCCATTGATTACCTCTTTTGCACCATCGTAATTCCATCACCGACTGGAATCATGGTTATGTTTACACGTTGGTCAGTATGCAATGATTGATTCAGTTCTCTTATTGCAATTGTGTTTGCCTCTTTATTATGAGGATCAGCTACATCCCCACTCCACAAAACATTATCAAATAAAATGATCCCGTCTTTACTCAAAAGCCGAAGGCAGAGCTCATAATAAGCATGATAATTTTTTTTGTCAGCATCAATGAAAATCATATCAAAAGATTCTATATTGTCCTCGATTGAACACAGGTGGTTGAGTGAATCCATGGCAGAATCAAGCATAAGCTCAATCATGTGATCTACTTTTGCTAATTTCCAATATTTTTCAGCAACCTGTGTCATGACTGAGTCACAATCTAAGGTGATGAGACGACCATTATTCATAGCCAAAGCACAAACCAGTGCGCTGTAACCCGTGTACGTGCCTATCTCAAGGATATTTTTCGCACTAATTGCTCTAACCATGAATGCCATAAACTGACCTTGATCGGGAGATATCTGCATTTGTGATCCCGAAAGATTTAATGTCTCATCTCTGAGTTTCTTCAAAACCTCATGCTCTCTCAGAGAAACATTGAGTAAGTATTCATAGAGATGATCATTAAGTTGAATGGTGCTTTTGCTCAATGTTCTTCCTTACAGAGTGAAGTATAAGATTATCAAAAGTAATAGAAAAAAAACAAGGGATAAGCTTGAAGACACAATCCAATACTTTCTTATCTTTCTTTTCATAGTTTAGTGGTGGGCCGTGTAGGATTTGAACCTACGACCAACTGGTTAAAAGCCAGCTGCTCTACCAACTGAGCTAACGGCCCATGGCAATTCAAAAAATGCACGTGAATGATAACCTAGGTGATAAAAATAAAACAGAGATTCTTTTTAATTTTGACAGCAGTTTTACTGCCCAATTTTATTTAATCTTTCGCTTGCAAGGCTGGATGCAGAAGAATTAGGAAATTCTCTGATAACTCTTTGAAATATGGCTTTAGCCGTTTTCAGATCGCCCAGTTCTTGATGAGAAAAACCAGACTTGAGGATGGACTCCATCATCTTTTCTGAATCTGGATACTGATCAATGATCTGATTAAATATTTCTAAAGCTTCACTGAATTTAGCCTGAGCATAAAGTGATTCTGCAAGCCAAAATTTTGCATCATCGGTATAAGTCGCTTGAGGAAATGATTCTATGTAATCTCTCAATGCAACTTCAGCAGAAACATAATCGCCTTTTCTTAGTAATTCAAAGGATGATTCAAAATCTTCTTTGGCATTCTGTGAATGACTTGATTTTACTTTTTTCTCTGATTCTTCTTTTGTTATGAGCGATTCATTTTCAATGTTCTTTATGCTCATTTGACTTAATTCTTCTTTCAGCTGATTGACCTCCTCTTCGAGAGCATTGACCCTGCTTTCAATACCTTGGTTATGCACTTCGATGGAATCATTCAGTTGTGACTCATATGCTCCACATCCCAATAAATGAGCGAGGATTATGATAAATGGGAAGCGCTTAAGCTTCATGGGGTCCTTCTTATGCTGAAAAAGATCATGGTCACAAGCGTAACAAACAAAAGTGGGATATAAGCAACAATT
>NZHF01000029.1 GCA_002691305.1 Gammaproteobacteria bacterium
AACCGGTGGGAGGTAAACGCCAGCTGAACCCGCAATGGGTTCCATGATTACGGCAGCCACTGTGGATGGGTCATGCAACATGAGTATTTCTGTTAACTGATCCGCAAGGTGCTCGCCCCATTTAGGCTGGCCGACTGAAAAAGCATTGTGCTCAAGATTATGGGTGTGCTTAAGATGATCCACACCCGGAAGCATTGCACCAAACATTTTACGGTTGGGCGACATACCGCCGACAGAAATACCGCCAAAACCAACGCCGTGGTATCCCTTTTCCCTTCCTATGAGACGAGTTCTGTGTCCTTCGCCTCTGGCTCGATGATATGCGAGTGCAATTTTTAAAGCTGTATCCACCGCCTCAGAACCTGAATTGGTAAAAAATGCATGAGTCAATTCTTTAGGCGCCATATTCACCAACTTCTCTGCCATTGCAAAGATTGTGGGATGACCGAGCTGAAATGCGGTCGCGTAATCCAATGTTTCAGCTTGCTTTTGAATGGCTTCAACTATTTTTGGATGACAATGCCCAGCATTGCAACACCAAAGGCCTGAAACGCCATCCATGACGGTCTTGTCATCGTATGTCGTATAATGCATTCCACTGGCTTTCTTGAACATTCTTGGGTTCTTTTTAAAGTACCGATTGCCGGTAAATGGCATCCAATAATGTTCTAAATTTGGTAAAGCATCGCTCATAGAATTGTCCTCAAGAAAATATATGCCTATTGTACTCACTAATTTCTAACTCAATCAATGGATATGTCTCGAAATGTCAAATAAACTATCGAGATGAGCAGCGAAAAAAATAACGAGTTTAAGGCGATCAATATTTCTGTTTTGACCATTTCGGATAGCAGAGGCATTGAGCAGGATGATTCGGGCGAATATCTGGTTTCCGCATTGAAAGAGCAAGGGCACTTTTTAAACGATCGAAAAATTTGCAAAGACAACCTCTATGAAATCAGAGCGATCATCTCGCAGTGGATTTTAGACGAGAACGTTCACGGCATCATCACCACTGGTGGCACAGGAATCACGGGCAAAGATGGAACACCTGAAGCCATCCTGCCTCTTCTGGATAAAACCATAGATGGCTTTGGTGAGATGTTCAGATCCCTTTCTTACCAAAACATTAAAACATCAACGCTTCAATCCAGAGCCTTTGCAGGGGTTGCCAATGGGACATTTATCTTTTGCCTTCCCGGCTCACCGGGTGCTTGTAAGGATGGCTGGAATTTCTTGATCAAGGATCAATTGGACAGCAGGACAAAGCCGTGCAATCTTGTGGAATTAATGCCTCGATTAAATGAGGAATAACTCAAATGAGTGATCGATTAGAAGTATTCATGTTTCCCTGCCTATCGGATAACTATGGATACCTCATTCACGATCCCATTCAAAATCTAACGGCATCAATCGATACCCCGGATGTGCATGCCATCGAGGAAGCACTGAATCAAAATAATTGGGAGCTGGATTACATTATTAACACGCATCATCATTATGATCATGCAGGGGGTAATCTGGAACTGAAGAAAAAAACAAACTGCAAAGTGATTGGACCCATGCAGGACAAAGACAGGATTCCTGGGATTGATCAAACCATTGAACATGCAGAGGAGTTTATGTTTGGTTCTTTTGTCGTTAAAGGATTTCATACCCCAGGACATACCACTGGGCACATGGTCTATCATTTCGAGAGTCAAAATGTAGCTTTTGTAGGCGATACTATTTTTGTAATGGGTTGTGGAAGGCTATTTGAAGGCACTCCGCAACAAATGCTCGAGTCACTTGATCTCATTATGTCATGGCCCGACGAAACCTTGCTTTATTGTGCACACGAATACACTCAAACCAATGCTGAATTTGCGATTACAGTTGATGGAAAAAATAAAGATCTTCTTAACAGAAAAGCTGAAGTTGAAGACATGAGAAAAGATCTGATCCCAACGGTTCCTACGACGCTTAATTTAGAAAAAAAGACAAATCCATTTCTTAGGTCAGATGATCAAGAAATAAGATTGGAATTGGGCATGCTGAAATCCACTAGAACCGAGGTTTTTGCTGAAATTAGAAATCGCAAAGATCAATTCTAACGCACAGAAAATTATCTGATTCTCTATAATGGTCTTGAGTGCGCCCGTAGCTCAGTTGGATAGAGCGTGTGGCTACGAACCACAAGGTCGGGAGTTCGAATCTCTCCGGGCGCGCCAAAGACTATATATTCAATCTAAGGTCTTTGATTGTTATCAACCAATGGGGTTGGTGCGACCTTGTAGACATAGATCGCAAAAGCACTGACAAAAATATTGCAAACACCGATCAAAATAAATGGTGCTGAAGGCCCTATTGCATCGAACATTCTCCCTCCAATTCCAGAAGAAATCAGGATTCCTACTGCCCCTGCTAGATTAAAAACACCAACGATGGCGCCCCTCTTCATTTGTGGAGCCTCTTGACCCAGTAATGTTGTGGCTGCAAAGAAGGCGCATTGCTGACCCCAACCAAGCAAAGCAAAGAGTGGTAAATATTTTGGATCAAGAACATTGTCCACAAAAAACATGGAGCAGTAACCCACCGCAGCTATTGCCATACATATACTCACAGATATTATTCGATCGCCTTTATCCATTAAATAACCAATGAATGGGGATGCTATTAGTGCCGCGGATGTCGAAGTGACAAACAGCAGTCTTGCCTTGCGAGTTGCCTCTGAAGTTTCAAGGCCAGCATCCACCCCAGATGCAACACCCCACAAGACGACAAAAGTACCGAGTATGACAAGATCGCTCCTCGCGACAAATGCAGCAAAATATGCCAATAAGATTCTTGGATTCCTTCCTTCCGCCAATCCAGAACGGATCTGTTCACGATAAGGAATTTTCTTTTGCTCTTCTGTCGGAGTTCCTTTCTTCAAACCAAATCCAACAACCGTTGCCGTAATCAAACACATTCCAGCAACAATCCACATTGCATACATGCCTGCAGTGACTTCATCATAACCAGCATCAGCAAAGGTTTTTGGCAATCTGGCAAAAACAAGTGACACAAAAATAACGCCCAATGCATTCATAATGCCTGTGACAGCAATCATTTTTCCCCTTGTATGATTNTGAGGATAATCTGCTGTGACAGTACCAAGCATTCCAGTTGCAGCACCCATTCCTANTGCATANATNACNCNATACATNGTCAANTCTTGGATACCCGTTGCCAATGGATAGAGAAAATAAGCCAGNGCCATTGTAGCCATACCGAAGGCATAGACTTGCCTNCGTCCTATTTTGTCAGCAATAAGNCCNACGGGAAGAAAAACCAANAAAAGGACTATTTCTGCAACCACCTGGAGATCCCCAACAATGGTTCCAATCTGATCTCTTTGGTAATTTAGGTTTTCAACCACGACATAAGTCGTGGCATAAGAAATGAAGGTTAATAATCCTATGGTTGTTAGNGCTGCATAGCAAATGGAAAGAAAATTTGTTCTTGTCACTCCTTCNACCAGATCAACCTTGTATCTACTGCTGCCTAAAACTTTGATTGAAAGAAATGAATTGCTCATGTTAAAGCCCCTTTATTAACGATTTATAAATAGTAGACTAAATGCAAACCTGATATCAATAAACAAAAGTAACACTTTGTATCATTCCAAGAAAGATGAAAAATAANGAAATAATAAAGGGAATTATCATCTCGATCTTTGATGCTTTCAAGCGAGGAGATACCAAGGAAATTGAGAAGCATCTCCATGAAGAAGCAAGTGTTTGGGATGTTTTTACCCCTTACATGATTACTGGGAAAAAGAATTTAGAGGAATTCCATAGTCGTGATCAAACTCAAAAGAAGTCAAGAGGAGATTTGAGCATTGAACTGGAAGAGCCCAAGATCAGAGAATGGAATGACTTTGCCATTGCAACTTACTACCTTGAATTTACATATCTGGAGCCGAATGCACTTGAAGGAAAAGTAAGAATTACTGATTTATTTGTTTTGGAGAAAGACCAATGGAAAATAATGCATCATCATGAAGGATTGGTTCCGGAAGATTAGAAAGGACAGTAATCTTCTTTTTCAACCAAATCGTAAACAAAAGTAAATTTNGCAACGCCAACAAGTACAGCCATAATCATTCCCAACTCATAAATTTCCCCATCATTGAAATGGGTATTTAATTCGGAATATAAATCAGAAGAAATATTGCCCTTCTCATTTGTGAGCACCATCTGATCTGCNAGTTTCAATGCTGATTTTTCACGCTCTGAAAATGGACCATTTATATAGTCATTCAATGCATCTATTTGTTCTTGTGTGATTCCCGATTTGAGTGCATGAGCGGTGTCCCCTTTGTTGCAAAATGCACATCCATGAACATTTGCAAGCCTGAGTCTGACNAATTCAACTAGCGTTNTTTCAAGTCGATCAGAGTAAAAAAGTTTTTGATAGAACTCATCAAGATACCATCGATATACATCTGGATTATTGCCTGAAACTTCAACAAAAGTAGCGTCTCCGGTTAGATCATTGGCNTGATCCCAGCTTTGCTTCATATCATCGGGCAAGTTACTCTTGCTCACTTTTNTCAAATGAGGTGTTGGTTTTGTCATTTNGCCCTATCCCTGAAAGGGTTCTCGCTCTGTAGCGTATAACTCTAGACTGGATAAGCTTGGCGTATTTGGATCNTATGTCTCTGGTGCAGTAAAATATTTAGGNTAATGTTTCTCGACATAATCCAATACCTGTCGACTATGGACTTGCTCCAGATCCTCGCCTGATCCCATAAATGCCTGATACAAGCAGTGTCCAGGTTCTTGTCCCATTAGCATCCATGGAAGAAACGGTGTTATCCTTCCCCATGTTCCGCTGAATGGTAAGGTTGTGTAGCTTGGGTCCTGCATCTGCTGCGCATCCACATGAAATGCAAACATTTCTGACACACTCACCATCGGACCACTTGACTCCCTAACCCATTTCTTTGGATCAAGGGCATTTGGGTAAAAGAGATTGATATGAATTTCCATATCTATTCTNTTTCCTCTTTGCTGCCAAGGCAGTATAAATGGGATCCGAGGCGGTTTTTCAGCATTCAATCCACCAAATTGAGGAGGAGAGGGAAAATAATCTTCGATAACATAATTAAATGGATCATTAGCAATGGGATAAACAGTGACTGTTTCATTGGTCATTGGGTTTTTCCATTCCTCAAGAACTTCACCNGTTCTAAGGTCGGTATACAAACCTACCTCTCTGAGTATTTTTGCATAAGANCCATCGGCNTGTTGCTCCAATCTTGAGACTCCGAAACCCTCAATTCCAACACAGTCCACTATTGGTTTATTTGGTCTTACTGCCATTATATAGCCTTTAAACCAGCCGTACTTTTGCTTTGATTCGTCCAAGTCACCGTTCATTCTTGAGTATGCAATCTTATTATCTGACCCCTTGGATAANTCTAAATATGGGCCATTTAGAGCTTCGCCACTTGAAGATCCATATGCAGCTGCTTGATCGGCTCTGGAATTATNAGCCATCATACCAAGAGCCATTGCTCCCGCACCAAAAGCTCCAACATTCCCTACATTCTTAAAAAAATCTCTTCTTTTCATACTTACCTCAAATCAGTTTTTATCTTTTCTTCGTTCTACAAATAATAGTAACAGCGCCAATGCTAAAAGTCCGAGATTTGCAATCCCAACCAAAGTAAATGGTGCAGTTGGTCCAATGCTGTCAAATATCTGCCCGCCAATCCCAGCAACAAGGAAAATACCAACTGCTCCAAAGAAACTGAAACCACCAATAACGGCTCCTCTTGCTTTTGCAGGCGCAACGGTTCCAATCAATGATATGGCAGAAATATTTGCAAATATCTCACCCAAACCAAGAAGACCGACACCAATATACATTTCATAGCCTGTAACATCGTCTATGAATCCTAGATACAGATAACCAGTGGCTGCGATAGCCATTGAAATTGCGAGCGCAACGACTCGGTCAAACTTGTCAATAAAGAAGTTGATTAATAATGCTCCAGGAATTGCGCATGCCTGCACTGCAACATATAAAAGTGCTGCCATTTTTTGAGCTTCTGGCTTGCTCATACCCAACGATTGAAANTCAATACCCAGCCAAAGAGCAAAGAAAGTGCTTACAACTGCTAAATCTCCTCTGGAGACAATGCCTGCTGTATATGCCAAGGCAACTCTAGGGTTTTTGGCCTCTTTAATGGCAACTTTGAGAGTGGAAAAATATGAGTCCTTCTTTGCAGTGGCTTCAGCGGTGCCTTTTTTAAGGTTGAAATATAGAACTATAGATACAATGAAGACCATTGCAGAGGCTGACCAAAAGGTATACTGAGCCCAATTAGCTGAATCGTACCCAAGATTCATTAAAAATTCAGGTGCCTCNAACTGCTCATAGAACGTAGCAAAATTTCTAAATGTGGAAATGATAAGAACCAAACCAAGACCGTTTAATATAGATGTGAAAGCGATTAGCCTGCCTCTGGTGCTGTTGTGCACATAATCATTGGCAACGGTAGGCAACATAACTGTATTGGCAGCACAACCGAGTGCAACGAAAATCCTAAAAAATAATAATTCCGTCATATTGTCTGCCAATGGATAAATAAAATAACCAATGCCCAATAAGAAGAAACCCATCGAATATACGATTCTTCTGCCCACTTTGTCAGATAAGGCACCAAAAAAACCTATCACCGAAACAACGACAACCTCTTGCACAGCTGTCAGGCTTCCGGCAAGCCTTCCAAATTGATCTTCTGGAAGCTCCAGTGCACTGAATATCGAATAATTAAAGACGTTTACAAATGCCATGCTGGCAATTCCAAAGAATGCCCCAAAAAATAAAGTCGCTAGATGCCTTTTTTCAATATCCGGCATTAAGACTATTGGTCCTACCTTGAGTCCCATTTCTTCATTCGAGCTGTTTTGTATTTCCCCTTTTTGATCCATTTTCCAATCCTTTTTGATCCGTTTTCTGATATTACATTTTATTCTTAAAAGAATAACACTACACTAAGAATGGTGATAAAAAAAATAACAAAAGTAACACTTTGTATCATTGCGATCATCGCTGTGTTTTCGCTGTTTATGGCATGGCGAATTGGTTACTTTGTCGATATCCAAGAATCAAAACCCAAAACCTGTGAAGCAATCAATCTTTCTGGNAGCNCTGAGGACATNGATATNGATTANAAAAANGGAATTGCATATCTATCCATACTTGACAGACANAGNTTAATCCTTGGTGAAGATGTGCGTGGGACCATTGGAATGATCAACNTGAGAGAGAAACCGCTNAAAGTTGAAAATGCAATCAAAGATTTAGTGCTTGAGAATTTNAGACCTCACGGGATTTCACTTCTCGATGATCANTTGGNAGTCATCAATCACCCGAGGCAAAGAGGCATTGATCTTGAATCGGTTGAAATNTTTTCCATCGAGAAAAATAGNACATTGATTCATCAAAAAAGTATCGNCTCAGAGCTTTTTGACAGTCCCAATGATTTGGTNTTGNTNGAAGAAGANAAATTTTATGTTGGCAANGATAAAGATTTGAGCCTCTCGAGTTTTGAAAAAATACAAGAACAGATGGGCAGGCCNTATTCAAGCATTGCATATTATGACGGNAGCGATATCAGTATCGCCATTGANAACCTTTCCAGNGTTTCNGGAATTGATGCANTTAATAATCAGTNCATTCTTGCCTCTGAAACAAATGCCAAAAGACTNNCCNTCTTAAAAAGAGATNCNGAGAGCGGCNTTTTGAAAAAGATTAAAACGTTNTCATTGAATGGATCACCAGACAACATCAATGCTTTTGGCGAGTCAATCTTGGTGGCACAAATTCCGAGTGTTTTTGCATTGATCCAACACTTTATAGCATTGCAAAAAGGAGAATACATCCCGTCTCCCTCAAAAATTGAACGTTTGACATGGTCAGAAAGCTCAAATGACTTGGAGAAAGAAACCAAGCTTTTATTTCTNAGCGAAGGCAATGATTTTTCTACCGCCAGTGTTGGTGCAATTTGGCAGGATACATTGCTAATTGGATCGATCACTGATAAAAAAGTTTATATCTGTAGACTGAATGAATATGAGCAAGAATAGAATCGATTTTGAATCGCATGTTGCAAGTGAGAGAACGCATCTCTCGCAAGTAAGAAGAGCTTTTGCTGATGCAGTAAAAATAGAGGCTGCAGATCCGTCCATGGTCAATTTTTTAGTGGTTTGCTGTGATTACATGATTTTCTCACTGAGGCGCCTCATCGAGCAAGATGTTGTGTTACACGAAAGACTGTTGCCACACGTGGACTCGGATGATGCTGAGTATCAAGAGAAATTAAAGAAGCTAGACACTGGTCTTTCCTCTATGGAGACTTTCATAAGAAATCTTGAAAATGCAAAACTGCAATTGGTTAAAAGCGGCTTGTATGGTCTGCATGACTTCAAGAAAGTAGCCAATGAATTCTTAGAGGCTTTTTTAACCATGCTTGCATCCAATAGACACTCAACATATAGCTTGGAAAAAGAGGTCTTTCAGTCCAGCGACTGGGAAGCCATTGCATGCATCTCCGAAGAGAGCATTCAATCAGAGAAAGATTTATATCATGACGTTATTATCTCTTCACCGGAAGGCCTTAATCCAAGGGACTATCCTCCGATCGGTCACCAACAGGCAGTTGAATAAGATATGAAGAAAATACCTTTATTGCTTCTTTCCTATCTGTNCATATCTGCTCCAGAAGGATATGCATTGGCAAGTGAAAAATCCACCGTATTGATTACAGGATCAAATAGAAACATTGGCTTGGAGTTTGTNAAACAATTCTCTAAAGCAGGGTGGAGAGTCATAGCCACGACTAGATCGATTGATTCAGCAGATGAACTGATTGAATTTTCAAAACAAAACCAGAATGTGATCGTCGAACAGCTCGATATCACTAATGATCAGCATCTGAAAAANCTTAAGAAAAAGTATGAGGACGATGCGATCGATATCCTTCTAAACAATGCAGCATACACGCCAAGATATTTCTCCTCATTTAGGGGCATTGGAGGGGTTGACATAGAAGCGACAAGAAAAAGCTTCGAGATCAATAGCATTGGAACAATGAAAGTNATTCAAACCTTCATCGACAATGTAGANCAATCTGAAAACGGAAAGATTGTGAATCTTTCTACAAAAGCTGCCTCATTTGATGAAAGACCAAAGATACCGATGATGTATAGCTATGCCATGAGCAAAGCTGCTNTGAATAGCATGATTAAAACACTGTCCTTTGAAACAATTGANAGCGAGATAATAGTNGTTGCACTCTCACCCGGAANCGTCAATACGACTTTAGGCATGGGATTCATGGGCGCAATAGACATTGATGAAAGCGTTTCCAAAATGATGGTTGTGATTGANAANCTAACAATGGACCACAATGGACTGTTTTTGGATTACGAAGACGGAAGAGTTATCGGATGGTGATCATCCCATATCTAAGATTTCAAAGAAAACCCTCTCTCCTGATTCCAAAGCGCCTTCCATGCCACGATTAGCAATTGCAGTGTGCTCTCCGCAAAAATGGAGGCTCTCGTGTGCATTTGAAACATCCCGACCAAATTTTGCTATTTGACCAGGACCCCAGTAAGCCCAATCGCCTCTAGAATAGGGATTCAAAGACCAAGAATGATAAGCTGATACTTCTAATTGACCTTTGGTGCTGGGTCTCAGTTCTTCAATGGATTCCACAACGCTTTTTATCGCATCATCCTGATTCATTTGATCAAGCTTTTCAGCAATCGGTCCCCTCAACCATACCGTCAGGCTATCAACTGTCTCTGGCGATGAAGCTTGTCTCTGCGCAAGGATCATTCCTGCCAACCCATCGGTATACATGTTTGGACTCATCTCATCCAAATCCCAGTACGGGGTTTTAGGTATGAGATGAAGCATATTGATTTTTTGTGCTCTAAGAGATTGAATCGCTTCTGACTGTGGCCCACTTATTTTCGGGTATATGGGAATATCTTTTAAAACAGAAAATGGCAGTGAACAAATTATTTTATTGGCTGAGTATGATGTTCCATCACCGCAATTGACTTTGGCACCATTTTTTGAGGCATCGATCGATACGACCCTTTTGTTCAAGTGAACCTCCTCTTTGAGGTTGTTTGCCATTGCCTCTGCGATTGAAATGTTTCCTCCTTCTGCAGCCAAGCTGGTTTGAAAGCCCAATCTATTTTGGGAAGCTGCAAAGGCATTAACAAACATCAACATCAATACAGAAACATCCTTTGCATTGTATCCATGACTGATATTCAGGTTGTAGGCAAGATCAATCAACTCTTCAGAAAATCCTTTGTTTTTGAACCATTCATGGACTGAGACATCATGAATAAATTGATCTTCATTCATCCATTCTTGCGGTGCTTTTAGCGGATTGTCGCTGCCCAAAACAGTATGAAAAAAAGCATTCGGAGGAAGATTGCGATACTCGTCGGGCAAGACATTCCTTGGGTGATTCGCCCATTCGTCTTTGGAAATGATTTCACCGCCCAGTGAAAGCGTTCTTTCTCTGAAATAAGGGATGACAGGTTTTAGATCAATCAGATTAATCCCAAATCGATTNGCAGTATCAATGACACGTGCATAACCCGAGCCAAATGCCGTCCCTCCAGTCTCAGGATAACCGGGTATTTCTTTCTGAGTAAGCACCCTTCCTCCCACTCGATTGTCAGCTTCCAATACTCTGACCTTATAGCCCTCTTCTTCTAAAAGATTTGCAGCATAAAGGCCCGATAAACCAGCTCCTACGATTAAGATATCTGTCGATGTTTTTGATTGAATGATATTAGGAATACCCAAAATGGGTGCATAACCCATTGCTTTAAGTAGTGTTCTTCTAATATTGGAGTACGTATTTTTCTCAGCAAATTTAGGCAAAACTTATTCCTTTATAGTGACAGTCTGATTGATTGATGGATTAACTAATTTCGTCTTTTTACCACTTGGCCAAATGACCTCAATGAAATCCACTGAGGATTTTTTGCCTAACCCAAAATGCATTCTTGGATCATTTCCTGAATTATAGCCGTGTGCACTTGTGGCCTCTCTGTATTGTGTCAAATCATCTGAAGCCAAAGTGACTTTCGCGCCATAGCCATTGGTATTACTCTCTTCGCCAACAAGATTAACCGTCAACCAATTATTTCTATTTCCACGATTAAACAAAAGGTAGTTTCTATCGGATTTTGTAATTTGTTCACCGCCTGTATAAAAGGTTCTGTTGGTGAAAAAAATATCGAGAAAACCATCTTCGTCTAGATCGGCTGTTCCAACGCCACTTCCCACACCATATCCGCTCGCTCTTGAGCGCCAAGCAAGGTCTGAAAAAGTTAAATCTCCGTTGTTCCTGAAGAGTTTATTGACATCAGGCTCAATGGCAATATAGAACTGAACAAATATAGGAATATCAATCACATCATTGATCAATGTATCAGCCAATCCCCCATTATTGACATAGATATCGATCAATCCATCGTTGTCAAAATCACCCATCGCACATCCCCGTGCACCCGATTTATTGCTCACACCCGATGTGAGCGTGATGTCTTTGTAGCTGAGCTGACCGGTGTCTTTTAAAAGACTGATATAGAGACGATTTGCCTGATCAGAAGTGGGTAAAAAAACATCCATATCGCCATCATTGTCAATGTCCCCAATACACGCTCCGTTTGCATTTCCAGGATTCAGGAAAACTACTCCAGAAGGCGGTCTGAAAGAGCTTGTAATGTTCTTAAAAGAGCCTTCTTGATCATTCAAGAATAATATCTTCTTATCTCCCTCATTGGTGACCAATAGATCGACGTATCCATCGTGGTTTACATCTGTCCAACTGGGTGCGCCTTGTGAATTTGCCTCTAGAACAAACTCAAGCACTCCTGTACCGGTTTCTTCCGTCACATCTGTAAAAGTGCCGTCACCGTTGTTTCTAAAAAGTGCATTTTCAACATCAAAGTCTGCACATTTCCAATAGAGATCTAAATCGCCATCGTTGTCATAGTCAGCCCACGCGATTCCAGCGCCGGTGTTTCCGATCCCTCCAATGTCGAGATCATTCTCATTGCCCTTTCTGAACAACTGAGCTTCTCTGGTTACGTTTTGAAAATTAGGCTCTCCGGTTTCTTTAAGAAGATTTTTATAAAGGGTTGTTGGAATATGCGTGCTTCTGTCTGTTGGAGGTAAATTTGAGATGGCTAAATCCATATCGCCATCATTGTCATAATCACCCCAGGATGCACCTCGACCAAGTGCATTGTCATTGTCAACTCCTCTTAATTCAGCGACATCAACAAACATGCGATCGCCCTGATTTTCAAATAACCTATTCCCTTGCCCTTCGCCGTGATATTCCGTGACCACATAGATATCAATATCGCCATCATTGTCATAATCAATGAAAGTTGGCCCTGAAGCATTGACGCTCTCACTGGCTATTCCTGATTGGAAACTTTCATCTTTGAAACGAATTGGGGAAGATGCGACCCAGAGATAATACCCTGAGGTATAGATAACAGTGCTTAAAACTACGGCATAGATTATTTTTTTCATGGCTATAAAATATTTGCTCTTTAGGCAAATATCATAGCATCAAACATAGCACCTAATAAAAGAAGTCCAAGATGAATTATTGAAGAGAAAAATGTTTTTCTAGCCAAAGCTTTGCTCTGCTCTTTGAGCAATAAAATTGAGCAGTATAGAAAGTAGCCTCCTCCCAAGACTGCAAACAACAGGTAAATCCAGCTCATGCCATAGAAAAATAGTGACAAAGAAAGTACGACCAATACCAAAGTGTGCCAAAAAATGGCTTGGCTGGTGACTCTGTCTCCATAAACGACAGGCAACATTGGGATATCTGCCTTGGCATATTCATCCTTAAAACTAATGGCCAATGCCCAAAAATGGGGCGGTGTCCATAAAAAAAGAACCACTGAGAGAATGAGAGGAGCCGGAGACAATGTATTCCCTGTTGCTGCAGAACCGACAAGAATGGCAAAACTTCCTGAAAGGCCACCAATAACAATATTCATCCATGTCCGACGCTTCAGCCAAACCGTGTAAACAATGCCGTAAGTAAAGATGCCTGCAAAAAGATAAAGCATTGCTTCAAGATTGCTGACTTGATATGTGGCATAAAGCGCTAATGTGCTAATGATTACTAACCAAAAATTCCAAGTATTTGTTGGCTCTAATTCTTTTGTCACAAAAGGCCTGTCTTTTGTTCGATCCATAACCGCATCAATGTCGCGCTCATACCATTGATTGAATGCTCCCGATGTTGATGAGGCAACCAAAACATAAACCGCCAATGCAAAAATTTCTAAAGCTGATAATGACGATGTTGGAGAAACTGCAATGCCTGCAAGTGTGCATGCCATGATCAAAAACCCCAGGCGAACCTTTCCTGCCTGATAAATCAGGGCGATATTTTTTAAAATGGCTTTGTTTTGAAACATACAATGCAAGTTCTGATAATTTGAGGTCGTATTATCAATGATCTTCAATCAAATTTGAAAGAAAATATTGATCAAATTCAGTTTTTCTTTTTAATGGAAACGCCCAATTCATTCAATTGACCCTTCCCGGCCTGACTCGGTGCATCTGTGAGTAGGCAACTGGCCGTTTGCGTTTTCGGGAATGCAATGACGTCTCTGATATTGGAAGATCCCGTCATCAGCATAACAATTCTATCGATTCCAAATGCAATCCCGCCATGAGGGGGGCATCCATACTTCAATGCTTCGAGAAAAAAGCCAAATTTTTCACTGGCTTCTTCTTCGCTGATACCAAGAATCGAAAAAACAGCTTGTTGCATTGCTTCTGAGTGAATACGAATGGATCCTCCACCAATCTCATGGCCATTGAGAACCATGTCATAACCCTGAGACAATGCCTCTTTGGGATTAGTTGCAAGCTCCTCGGGATCTAGGTTTATCGGTGAGGTGAATGGATGATGTTCCGCAGACCATCTTTTTTCTTTGTCGTCCCAATGAAACATGGGGAAATCCGTGACCCATAGCGGAAACCATCCCTCGTGGATCAAATCAAAATCTTCTGCAATCTTGACTCGAAGGGCTCCGAGCGATGCATTGACAATTTCTTTTTTATCGGCACCAAAAAAGACCGTATTGCCGTTTTCCAATGAAAGCTTCTCAATGAGCTGATTGATGACATCCTCATTCAAAAATTTAAGAATTGGAGATTGCAAGCCATCAACTCCTTTTTCAACCTCATTGACTTTAATATAGGCCAATCCTTTTGCACCATAGTTTGAAACAAAATTAGTATAATCATCAATCTGCTTGCGAGACATACCGGATGAATCTTTCAAAACAAGGCATGCCACCCTTGAATCATCATCGTTTGCTGGACCAGAGAAAACCTTGAATTCAACCTCTTGCATTAGATCACTGACTTCAGTCAACTCCATATCTATACCCAAATGTGGGCTGTCTGAACCGAACCGTTCCATGGCCTCTGCATGAGTGATCTGAGTAAACTGCTTGCTCAGATCAACATCGAGCACGGATTTGAACAGTTCTCTTACCATGGATTCCATTTCAGTCTTAACATCGTCTTGTTCAACAAATGACATTTCAACATCCAGTTGCGTAAACTCAGGCTGACGATCCGCTCTTAGATCTTCGTCTCTGAAACATCTTGCAATTTGATAATAGCGATCAAAACCTGACATCATAAGAAGTTGCTTAAATAATTGCGGAGATTGCGGCAATGCAAAGAAGTTGCCTTGTTGAGTTCTGCTTGGCACCAAATAGTCTCTTGCACCCTCTGGGGTTGCCTTGGTTAAAATGGGTGTCTCGATTTCAAAATAAGATGATTTATTCAAATATTCTCTCAAAGATCGAGTGATCTCATGTCTGATCTTAATATTCTTCGACATGTCCTCTCGTCTGAGGTCGAGATATCTATATTTAAGCCGAACGTCTTCATTGGTTGCTTCATCGTGATGGAATGGAGGTGTTTTAGAGGCATTCAGTACTTCACCCGATTCAACCAGTAATTCCACTGCTCCGGTTCTCATATCATTATTGATGGTGCCATCGGGTCTTTCCCTGACAATACCGGATACAGAAAGAACAAATTCACTTCTCATTTTTTCAGCCGTTTTAAAAAGATCTTCATATTCTGGATCGAATACCAATTGCAATATCCCTGAAACATCTCTTAGATCAATGAATATAACCCCGCCATGATCCCTTCTTCGATGGACCCATCCTGAAACCGATAGCTGTTTGCCGATGTCATTAGCACCAATGTCTTCACATAAGTGAGTTCTATATTTTCCGTTCATATTTATTCTTTATCTAATAGTGCGCTGGGGTTTGGAACCACCACGCCAAGTGAAATGATCATTTTCAATGCGTCTTCTACACTCATCTCAAGCTCTTTAACCTCATTTTGAGGAACCAAGACAATATAGCCTGATGTTGGGTTCGGAGTTGTTGGTATATAGACACAAACTAGCTCTTCACCCGAGTGATCTTGAACTTCTCCCAACTCTTTTGAGGTTTGAAAACAGAGGCTATAAACTCCTTTCCTTGGGTATTCAATCAATAAAACTTTGGAAAAATTCTGTGTTTGATCAGAAAGGACTAACTCGGAAAACTTTTTTAGTGGAGAGTAAATGCTCCGGATCAATGGTATCCGATCCAAAAAAGCATCCCAGGCTTTAATGATTCTGTTGCCGAAATAATTTGCTGCAATCAATCCTGTTAATAAAACCATAATGATTGCGATGATGATTCCAATACCAGGTATTTCTATACCAAGAAGATTCTCTGGCCTCAAAGCGGGCGGAATCAGAAGATATATCTGGGCCAATAAATCAATTAAGAGCTTGATCACAAAAATGGTCAAACCAATCGGGATCCACACCAGAAGGCCAGCTACAATAATTGTTCTTAATTTTTTCATTTCAACCTATATTAATACGTTCAATCAGTCTTTGATGAATTATCTTTCTTTTTCTCTTTCTTCTTATCCGATTTGGAGTCACTGGATTGCTCATTTGACTCTTTTTTCTTGGTCTCTGACTTTCCGTTTTCAGCAATGTTTTTTTTGCTTCCTGTTTTAAAGTCAGTTTCGTACCAACCCTCTCCACTCAATCTGAAATTTGGTGCAGAAATCAGCTTTTTCAGGCTTTTCTCTGAGCACTCAGGACAAACCTCCAAAGGTGAATCATTCACCCCTTGAAGTGCGTCCATAAAATGTCCGCATTCACTGCATTTATATTCGTATATTGGCATTTTTGTTTTTAATCAATAAATCAGTCGGTGAAAACGGAGTATATTACGACAGCACAGAAAAATATTCTAAGTTTTTCACTCCGGATAATTGAATTCATTGATTGTTTTGGAATCCAATCTCTGATCGGAAAGAGCAATGATCATTGCTTCCATGTCATTGGGTATGGGNGAGNTNAATGAAATCATNTCATGNNTGANTGGATGCATAAAGGATAAGCGAAAAGCATGCAGTGCCTGCCGTTTAAAATNNATCAACATTTCTCTCGTCTCTTCATCAAGTTTTTTAGGCATTGCTAACCTGCCACCNTAGAGNTGATCTCCNAGTATTGGGTANTTAATATGCGTCATATGAACTCGNATCTGATGAGTCCTCCCNGTATCAAGGCGAACGGCCACAAATGTATNGCCTCTTAAGCGATGCAAGACTCTATAATGGGTTCTGGATTCTCTGCCTTTCTCTGAAACGCTAAATTTCAATCGATTGTGTGGATCCCTTGCAAGATTGACCTCAATCATTCCTCCGGCAACCATTTCCCCTTTGCATATCGCTCGATATTCTCTTTGTATGGATCTAGCCTGCATATCTTTGACCAGCTGATTATAGGCATCCGTTGTTTTTGCCGCCAAAATGAGTCCTGTGGTATCTTTATCTAGACGATGAACCAAGCCCGCTCTTGGAAGGATATTTAAGTCTTCATTATAAAAGAGCAGTCCATTTTGAAGCGTTCCACTATAATTTCCATGCCCCGGATGAACCACCATGCCAGATGGCTTATCAATGACTATAATGTCGTCGTCCTCATGAATAATATTTAAATCAATATTTTCTGCTTTGGCTTCTTCACGATCTTCAAATCGAGGCAGGATATCAATCACTTGCCCAGGAGAAAGCAAAGTTTTGGGTTTAGTACGCATGTTATCAAGCAAAATATCTCCTGATTCGATCCAAGTCTTAATTGACGATCTTGAAAATTGGGTCAATGAAGTAGAGATATACTTATCTACTCTTTGATTTTTTCCTGTTTCATCAACCGTCAGTCTGATCTTTTCTGTTTTCTTTTCCATCAATAAAAATTGTCGTTCATGATCTTTTGAGTTCATTTTAGGCTATAATTCACCGAATATTTAGCAATAAAAAGAATGCGTAAAAAACTATTTCATTCACTTTTGGTCCTTGTTCTCTTTTCAACTGGCTGCAGCAGAGAGGGTGAACAAACCGATACAAGATCATCCTCTGCAATTATTTATGACAGAGCAGCTAAAGCAATGGCAGATGAAAACTACCGCAATGCAACAAATTACCTTGAAGTGCTGACCACATCATTTCCATTCAGCAATGAAGCCAAGCAAGCTCAATTGGATTTAATATTCGCTTATTACAGAAGCAATGCAATGGAAGAAGCGATTGATGAAGCAAAACAATTTGAAAAAGAAAACCCCACTCATCCAAGAGTTGATTATGCGCTTTATATGAGAGGACTCGCACTCTTTGAAGGTCAGCACAGCTGGTACCATGAATTTTTCAATGTTGACTTGGCGAAAAGGCCTCCCTCAAATACAGAGGAAGCTTTTTCTATTTTTTCTCAGCTCATTAGAAGATATCCAGATAGTTCTTATGTCGATGATGCAACGCAACGGATGATTTTTTTGAGAAACCGTCTTGCAAAATATGAAAATCATGTGGCTGAGCATTATATGGAAAGAGGCGCATATGTGGCGGCTGCGAATCGTGCAAAGTATTCGCTTGAGCAATACAGTGGCGCTCCTGAAACAGTCAAGTCACTTGAAATCATCACTAAAGCATATGAAAAGCTAGGCATGATGGACCTCGCAGATCAAGCAAGAGAAATATATGNACTTAATATAACTGAGGACTATGAATCGNAGTTAGCAGGAGATGATGAGAAACCTTGGTATCAACTTTGGTAGATTATTGACCCAGTAAATCTTTCATGATCTCACCAATCATGGCAGGAGAATCTGTTGTTCTTACGCCGGCATCATTCAATGCTNTGTATTTACTGGAAGCAGTTCCCTCATTTCCAGTCACAATTGCTCCAGCATGACCCATTCTTTTTCCGGGAGGTGCAGACACGCCCGCTACATAGGCAACCACAGGCTTGCTGATGTTATTTTTAATNAATTCTGCGGCCTTTTCCTCGTCAGAGCCGCCAATCTCACCCACCATTACGATCCCATCTGTTTCTGGATCCTTATCAAAAAGTGACAAGCATTCAATAAAGTTTAGCCCCTTAATGGGATCGCCACCGATACCAATGCATGTGCTTTGACCCAAGCCACAATTTGATGTTTGATGTACCGCTTCATAGGTCAGTGTTCCAGATCTAGAAATTATACCTATGGAACCTTTTTGATGAATGAAGCCAGGCATGATGCCAATTTTTGCTTCCTCAGGCGTTATGATTCCGGGGCAATTTGGACCCAGTAGAATGGAGTCAGACCCACTCAGCATTGCCTTAACCTCAATCATATCTTGAACAGGAACACCTTCAGTAATGCAAACTATGAGCTCTATCTCTGATTTAATGGCTGATTTCATGGCATCTGCTGCAAATTTTGCCGGGACGAATATCATGCTGACATCTATTTCTGTTTCTGTTGTAGCCTCAGCGACAGAGTTGAAAACTGGAACATCAAGATGAGTCGTGCCGCCCTTTCCAGGGGTGACTCCAGCAACAATGTTCGAGCCATATTCTATGCATTGCTCGGCGTGAAAGGAGCCTTGTGATCCTGTGATCCCTTGACAAAGGATCTTTGATTCTTTATTCACTAAGATGCTCATTCGGTTTATCCTTTGACTGAAGTCACAACTTTTATTGCTGCATCTGTAAGATCACTCGCAGAAATAATTTTCATGCCAGATTCCTCAAGAATTTTTTTACCTAAATCAACATTGGTCCCCTGCAAGCGAACGACAATTGGAATGTCTATAGCTGTCGATTTTACCGCTTCAGTAATGCCCTTTGCGATGACATCACAGCGAACAATTCCACCAAATATATTGATCAAAATGGCATCNACATTGGGNTTTNCCATAATGATATCTATTGCCATTTTTACTCGCTCAGTTGTAGCACCGCCCCCAACATCTAGAAAGTTTGCTGGCTCTCCGCCATGAAGCTTAATCAAATCCATTGTAGCCATAGCAAGCCCTGCTCCATTGACCATACAGGCAATATTTCCTTCCAGAGATACATAACTCAGGTCATGCTCCGAGGCCTTCACTTCGAGTTCATTTTCCTGAGAGTCATCTTTGAACGATAGAAGTTCTTCTTGCCTGAATAACGCATTGCTCTCTATCGATATTTTTGCATCGAGTGCAATGAGCTGATTGCTATCATTTAAAATCAGAGGGTTGACCTCGATTAAATTTGCATCCTTGCCTTTTGCAATCTCAAACATCTTTTGTGTGATCGAAATAAACTGAGATGCTACATCATCTTGAAAGCCCATTTGAGCTGCCACTTTATGCAAAGATGCTAAGTCGAGACCCTTTGATGGATCGATGGTGTAATTGATGATTTTTTCTGGAGAATCTTCAGCCACCGCCTCAATATCAACTCCACCCTCTCTTGAGGCAATGTATGTCCATGATTCCTTTGTACGATCAACCAATAAACTTAAATAATANTCATCTTGAATGGATGTNCCTGACTCGATATAAACCTGATTCACCGGCAGTCCTTCTGAGTCCGTTTGTTTNGTTACTAGATTGGTCCCAAGCATCTCAGATGCTCTCTCTTCAACTTCACTAATGCTTCTTGCAATCTTTACTCCGCCTGCTTTCCCACGTCCACCTGCATGAACTTGCGCTTTAACAACCCAAATATCGGATTGAAGTTTTTCTGCTGCTTTTTTGGCCTCTTTTGGAGAATTGGCNATTTCTCCATCCAATACAGGTATCCCATGATCAAAAAATAATTCCTTTGACTGGTATTCGTGTAAATTCATAATATGAAACTCAAAAGATTGCTCATAGACTNATAACAAGTAGGATATTTTGATCTAAACTGTAATCTATTGAAACCTTTTTTCTAATAATTTATGACTAAATGTAAAAAGATAGGTCTGACTGGTGGGATCGCATCCGGAAAAACAACGGTCAGTGATTGCTTTAAGAAACTCGGCACACAAGTGATCGATGCGGATATTATTTCTCATGAAGTCACTGAGCCGAGTGGCTCGGCATTNGAAGAGATTCTATCTGAATTTGGATCAGAAATTCTTGACGAGAAGGGTCTGATCAACAGAAAGAAAATGAGGGCAATCATCTTTAATGATCCGAGTCAGAAAAAAATACTTGAAAACATTATTCATCCCAAGGTCAGAGATGAAATGTTTCAGCGAATCAATAAATCTGATGATCATTACCTGATCGTTTCCGTCCCTTTATTGGTCGAGACCGGCATGCATCAGATCATGGACAGAAACTTACTNGTNGACTGTTCAGAAGATACGCAGATCGAACGATTGATGCATCGCGATAAAATCACTCTCAATGAAGCAAGAGCTATTTTGAAAAATCAAGCATCGAGATCAGATCGGAAAAAAATTGCTGATGACTTGATTGTTAATGAAAATAATGTCACTTTGATTGAATTAGAAAACGAAGTACTTGAGCTTCATAAGTACTATTCCAAATACTAGAAAGATTCAAATAAATGGAACAGGGAATATATGAATTACCACTGAATGAAAGGCTGAGAACCTTCATGAGGATTGAGTTTTTATTCAGTAGACTAAAAAATTTCAGCGGATCAAAAGACCATTGGCAGATCCGCACAACCATTCATACGCTTCTAGAAATCTATACCATCCTTGCAAGAACCGATGTCAGAAGAGAGGTATTGGCGGATCTGGATCGTTACATTATCCAAATGCAAAGATTCCAATCCATGCCTGATGCCGATAATGAAATGGCCACAAATTTATTGGAAGACTTGAATGTTATAAAGGAAAAAATGATCCAACTGGGCACTGGCTATCTTCATCCACTTAGAGACGATGACTATATTTCAGCACTTTTACATAGACACACATTACCGGGTGGAAAAGCTGAGTTTGACATGCCTCGCTATAAATTTTGGCTCGAATCAGATGCAAAAGCAGTCAAGGAAGATCTAAACCAATGGATAAATGTCATAAAACCAATATGTGGCGGGATTGAAAAACTGATGTGGATCATTAGAGAGAGCAGCGATCCAATAGGAACAGTGGCCACAAGCGGACAATACAATCATCAAATTGGGAAAACGGCTCAAATTTCATTGATCAGGGTTTTTCTTGATAATGCTTCTGTCTATCCAGAGATCAGCGGTGGCAGACACATGATTGCCATTAGATTTTTAGAGAGAAACACTGATGGACAGTTTATTCAAACTGAAGAGAGTATTGAATTCAAGTTATCCCTCTGCTGAGGGGATCATTCATCATTGTGTAACCATTCCATGACATTTCTTGTATTTNTTGCCCGAACCACATGGGCAAGGCTCATTTCTTCCGATCTTATCTTGGTCTCTCACAAACGTTTTGTTATCGCTTTTCTTTTGTGNAGANTTCGAGGNTTGAAATGCAGACCTATCGTTATGGGACAACTCCACTTTATCAATGTTTGGNGCTTGCTGNCTNACTGATTCTGCATCCTCTTCACCTTTAAATCTCGCTTTTGCCAATATGCCAATGGCATTTATTTTCAGTTGATCCATCATGAAGGAGAACATCTCGAATGATTCTCTTTTGTATTCTTGCTTGGGATTCTTTTGGGCATAGCCTCTAAGATGAATCCCCTGACGAAGATGATCCATTGATGCCAAATGTTCTCTCCATTGCATATCGAGTTGCTGAATCATTATGGCTTTTTCAATTTCTCTCATCGGACGCTGACCTATTGAGTTCTCTTTGATGCTATAGTTCTTTTGAAATTCTTGATGTATGACATTCCAAAGATTACCTGCATTGAGAGCATCGTCTCTTTCAATAAGGCCTAATAGATCTATATCGATCATGTAATCATTTATCAGTGCTTGTTGCAGGCCATCCAGATCCCATGTCTCTTCCATTGATTCAGGTTCAATGTATTGAGCAACCAATTCTTGAATCACTTCCTGGCTAATGCCATCAATCATTTCACCGATACTCTCTGCATCTAAGATATCGCTTCTGAGTTGATAAATGACACTTCTCTGATCATTTGCTACATCATCGTATTCCAATAAATTCTTTCGAATATCGAAGTTGTGAGACTCGACTTTTCTTTGTGCTCTTTCAATTTGTTTTGTAAGAAGATTGCTCTCAATTGCCTCTTCTTGTTCCATCCCGACTCTTGATAACATTGCTTTTGTTTTCTGAGGGTCTCCAAAGATTCTCAGTAAGTCATCATCTAAAGACAGATAGAATCGACTCGAGCCAGGATCCCCTTGCCTCCCTGATCGTCCTCTGAGTTGGTTATCGATCCTTCTGGATTCATGTCGCTCTGTTCCAATGATATGCAATCCACCAGCATCAATCACTTCTTGATGTCTTTGANACCACTCTTTCTTAATCTGGTCAACACGATCATCGGTCACACCGTCACCAAGTGATTTGATTTCTGCCTCTAAGCTTCCGCCTAAAACAATATCTGTTCCCCTTCCTGCCATGTTTGTTGCAATTGTTACGGCGCCTGGTATCCCTGCCTGAGTAATAATCTTGGACTCTTTCTTGTGTTGCTTTGCATTGAGAACCTGATGGTTAATATTCTCCTTCTGCAGAAGCTTTGAGATGTATTCTGAATTTTCAATGGATGCCGTTCCAAGCAAAACAGGCTGTCCTATCTTTTGCTTTTCTTTGATGTCCTTGATGATGTTCATGAACTTACCGTCCTGATTGAGATAAACAAGATCAGGCATATCTTTTCGAATCATTGGCTCGTGAGTTGGAATCACGACAACCTCTAAGCCATATATTTGCTGAAATTCAAATGCTTCAGTATCAGCCGTTCCAGTCATCCCAGATAGTTTGTTATACAACCTAAAATAGTTTTGGAATGTAATTGAGGCAATGGTCTGGTTTTCTTCCTTGATTCTGAGGCTCTCCTTTGCCTCTACCGCTTGGTGCAATCCATCAGACCATCTTCTGCCAGCCATTGTCCGGCCCGTAAATTCATCAACAATAACAACATCACCNTCTTTGACAATGTAATCAACATCCTTTTGAAATAGCTTATGTGCTCGGATGGCCGCATTGATGTGATGCATTAAGCGAATGTTTTGAGGATCATATAAACTCTCACCAAGCTCCAGTAAGCCCATCTCATTAAGAATCTTCTCCACATTGGAATGTCCCAATTCTGTCAGATAGATCTGTTTTGTTTTTTCATCAACAGTGAAATCTTTGGTGTCTTCTTCNNCCACAGNGGCAGANAATCTNGGCACGATTTTATTGATNCTTTGATAGAGCTCAGTGCTGTCCTCTGCTCTNCCTGAGATGATAAGCGGTGTTCTGGCTTCATCAATTAAAATCGAGTCCACTTCATCAACAATTGCAAACCCCAATGATCCNTGAGATTGATTCTCCTTCTCAAAAGCCAAATTATCTCTTAAATAATCAAAGCCAAATTCGTTATTTGTGCCATACACAATGTCACANTCATATGATTCTTTTCTTTCTCTTGGGTTCTGCTCTGACTTGATGCATCCTACAGTCAAGCCTAAGAACTCATAGATNGGCCTCATCCATTCNGCATCTCTTCCTGCAAGATATTCATTGACTGTGACAATATGCACAGACTCTCCTGATATGGCATTTAGATATGCTGGTAGAGTAGAAACCAGAGTCTTACCCTCACCGGTTTTCATCTCTGCAATTTTTCCCTGATGCAAAGTGATGCCGCCAATCATTTGTGCATCATAGTGTCTTAAACCCAATGTCCTTANGGATGATTCCCTTACGATTGCAAATGCCTCAGGAAGTATTCTTTCAATGTCTTTATGTTGAGCATATTGTGACTTCAAATCAGCAGTCTTATCGAGAATCTGAGTATCTGAAAGATTGCTAAGTTGATCCTCATAGAGATTGATCTCCTCAACAATCTTTGAATAGTCAGAAAGGAGTCTGTCGTTACGGCTGCCAAATATTTTTTTGAATAATTTCTTCAATTAAACGCTCATTTAAAATTTCCAAGAGCAAATTGATGCCCATGGGATTGGTAGGCTGATATTATACTGGTAAGAAAAATAATTTTGCCCAATAGTTCACTCTATACAATATAAACATGAAACACATATCAGAAATCATAAGTAAAGATTTAGGGCTAAACAGGGAAAATTCAACCTTACTTCATCAAAAAACCAAAATACTTAAACATCTCAAAGATTGCTTNAAAGATAAACCATATGAGATTGAAAATGCATATTTAAAGAAAAATACGCTCTACATTGAAAGCAAAAGTGCAGAAGAAACAGAAATCTTGAGATATGACGAGAGAGAGATTAAGAAAATATTGAGCNNGATCAATATTCATCCGGAAAAGATAAAATTTAGAACAGCAATTGGAAGCTAAACCTTGCCCAATGAAGCAGTCCAGTAAGAAATTGGAATTTCTTTTATATCCTGCTCTTCTACNTCTTCCCAAGCAGAGGAATCGGCATAAAGTTTTTTGATTAATTTGTTGTTAAGATCATGGCCAGATTTATAGCCATAGTACTCACCCACCAAAATATGACCCATCAGATATAAATCGCCAACTGCATCCAATATCTTGTGTCTGACAAACTCATCTTCGAATCTAAGGCCGTCTTTGTTAATGATTGTATAGTCATCAAGCACGATGGCATTATCCAAGCTCCCGCCTAACGCTAGATTATTAGACCTTAATGATTCGATATCTCTTAAGAAGCCAAAAGTTCTGGCTCTTGATATGTGCTCAAGAAAATTCATTGTTGAAAAATCAAAGCTGAAGTGAGTCAATTCGTTTTGAATCATCGGATGCTCAAATTCAATATCAAAAGTCAAACGATAACCATCAAATGGTCTAAATTCAGCAAACTTGCCGTCTGCTTCTACTCTTATATTTTTCTTGATTCTAAGGAATTTCTTTGGGGCCGATTGCTCTTGAATGCCTGCTGATTCTATGAGGAGTATGAATGATGCTGCACTTCCATCCATAATAGGTATTTCTGGCCCATGAAGATCGATATAAACGTTATCAATGCCTAGCCCAGCAAATGCAGAAAGTAAATGCTCAACAGTCATNATCGAAGTGTCGTTTTGAGATATCGTCGTTCCAAGATTTGTATCTGTCACATGCTCAGCAAGGGCTTGTACTTCCGCGATCGGATCGGTATCCATCCTTCTGAATCTAATTCCAGAATTCTCAGATGCAGGNCTCAAAGTCATTTTTACCTTTTTGCCGCTGTGTAATCCAACGCCTGAGGTCTCTATTAATTTTGCTATTGTTCTTTGGTGTAACATGTTCCTTTTCCCTATAAATCAATACTATAGGCAGCTAAAGACTAACATAAAGAAGATTTATAGCCCAAGTATCTTTTTTTATAAATTTGAAGAAAACCAATTTTGTATTTTTTGCAATAGTGATGCGGAAGATTTCTGTTTCACAAGATCATCTGGTTTAAATTTATACTTTTCCAGAGCATACAATAGAAGACCCGCACCAGTTGCATTCTCAGGCCCATTGATGGATTCAAATGCTCCGCTCATCGGCTTTGGATATCCCAGCCTGACATCACAATCAAAGATCGTTTCAGCCAACTCGACCGCACCTTCCAGCTTAGAAGCGCCTCCAGTCAGAATTACGCCTGCCCTGAGACTTTCTAGATTAATCTTTCCGACCTCACTCTGTACAACCTCAAATATCTCTTCATACCTCTGTTCGACGACTGAGGCTAGAACTTTCTTATCGGTCTTTCTTGTTTCGCGATCACCAACACTTGGAACGTCTATAAGCTGATCCGAGCCATTCAATTCTGAAAGTGTTGAGGCGTGATCAACCTTAATCCTCTCAGCTTCATCAACAGGTGTTTTTAATTCATGTGCTATGTCTCTTGTGACATGATCGCCCCCAACAGGAATGACCTTAGTGGTAATGATCTGGCCGTCTTTAAAGATTGCAATATCNGTGGTTCCTCCACCAATATCAATCAAACAAGCACCCAATTCTTTCTCATCTTGTGACAAAACTGACATGCTTGAAGCCAGGGGTTCCAGAACCACCTCCTGGATATCTAGGTCACAGTAATCGAGTGATTTAACAATGTTTTCTTCTGCGGTTCTCGATATGGTCACGATATGAACNTCTGCTTCAAGCCTGATTCCTGACATACCTATTGGCTCTGCAATTCCATCCTGNCCATCGATAACAAAATCCTTTGGAAGCACATGCAATATTCTCTCCTCTGAGGGAATCTTCATNGCNATCGATGCNTCGATTGCTCCATCAATGTCTTCTTGCGCTACCTCGCCTTCATTAATACGAACAAAGCCATGTCCGTCATAGCTTCTCACATGACTGCCTGCTATTCCTGCAAATACAGTATTGATCTCACATTCTGCGATTCTTTCTGCTTGCTTGATTGCCTTTCCAATCGAATCCACAGTAGACTCAATATTGACCACAACACCTTTTTTCAATCCTCTAGATGCCTCTGTCCCTACTCCAATNATTTTTAGCTNATTATTGCCATTAATTTCTGCTATCAAAGCAACGATCTTGGATGTCCCAATATCTAATGATGCNATAATTTCACTTGTGCNGCTTTTTGCCATCTGAATATTTAGTTTCTTTTTTTAACTGAAAAACCCTCTGTATATCTTAGGTCAATATATTCAATTACTGCCAAATTATCTAATAGAGATTCATCCCAAATCATCAAAAATCGATCAAAACGCTCGCTGATATTCTCCTTCCCTAATCTTAAAGCGATATTGGGCCTAATCGTGACGACCCATGATCCTTTGAAATCGAGTGTCACTTTCTCGATTAAAATACCTCTGGTGGTTAATTCTTCTGCAAACAATAAATATTTCTCATAAACTAATGCCTGCTGACCATCTGGGCCATAGAATTCAATCAATCCACCTGGCAGTGATTGTTGATCCAATGAGAAAAGATTGCCTTTTGAGTTGATAATGGAATCCTTATTCCACCAACCNATGATGTCCTCTTCTTCAATTAGAATATTTATCTGATCCGGCCATCGTCTTTCTAAACTGACACTTTTTACCCAATTGACTTGTTCAATCTCTTCTTTGATATGACTGAGATTAATTTGCAAAAAACCTTCATCATAGATTTTTGTTGAAATTCCTCTTAANTCATCTNGNGAAACNCTCTTCNTTTCGGTGANATATTGAATCTTAGTGATGCTCTGATTAAGNAAAGAAAACAAAAAGAAAANAGCGACTGNCAAANCAATCAATAANATAANNNTCTTNATNATTTTTCTTTNNCTTTTCTCTTTGATAGNNATTNCTTNTATANGAAAAAGNNCCTCTTCTTCTGTTCTTCTTTGATCTTTCTTTTGAAAAAATTGCCAAAGCTCATTCCGATGATTTTAAAATCTCAAAGCATAATGATTCAAAATCAATTCCTGCTTGTCTAGCTGACATTGGCACTAAACTATGCGTTGTCATTCCAGGAACTGTATTGATTTCAAGAATCAGAGGGCGGCTAGCCTCATCAAGAAAAAAATCAAGCCTGCCCCATCCTTTTACGTTAAATAACTTGAATGCTTTCTCGCATTCACTGTTGATTGCCATTTCTATTTTATCGTCCAACTCACAGGGACAAATATATTCTGTTTCATCACTCAAGTACTTAGCTTCATAGTCATAGAATTCATGATTTTTTGCTTTAATTTTGACAATTGGCAGAGCTTTCCCATTCAAATATGTTGAAGTATATTCATCGCCTTTCATGAACTGCTCTGCAATGATCCAGTCATTATTTTTTACTATTTCAGAAAAATGGACTGAGTATTGTTCTCTGCTTTCAATAATAAAAATGCCGATACTCGATCCTTCTGAACACTGCTTTAAAACAAAGGGTTCACTTAATTTATTTACAATATCCTCGTATTTAGTGCTTGAACCAACAACCATATACTCTGGCGTCTTAAACCCATTTAATTGCAATATTGATTTTGTGAAATACTTATTCATCGTAATTGAACAAGTAATGGGATCGCTGCCTGTGTGTTTTATATTCA
>NZHF01000030.1 GCA_002691305.1 Gammaproteobacteria bacterium
TTGATGATGATACCCACACTGTTTCCATTCTTCACACCGGTCGATTAAATCGTCCATGTGCTTTCTATTGGTTGCAACATCAATGAATCCATCTTTGAGGTCGCACTCAATTGAAAATTCAGAAATCCTCTCTCTTACCAGGTCGGCTGATTTTGCTCCAAGTAGCCACATCTGCTGGATATCCCTTTCGATGCCTTTGTTTTCAAAATGATCACTGAAAGAAAAGCCGCTAATGAGTTGTCCACCATTCCTTCCGCTTGCTCCCCATCCAATCTTTTCGGACTCAATCAATACAACATCGTAATCTTTTTTTGCGAGATTAATGGCGGTGTTTAGTCCAGTAAAGCCTCCACCTATGACACAAACTTGAGTCCTTATATTCGAGCTGAGTTGATCAAAACTTAGCTTTTGATTGGCTGTGGCAGCATAGTAAGATTTAACGTGTGGCATGTTCATTCGTACCTGAGTATTTGATTATGATTATATTATTTTCAAACCCTCTAATCATCTGAAAAGGTTAAAAATATGACTCAATCTTTTATGGATAATTCTTTATAAAGAGATTAGAGTTAATTCATTAACACCGATTTAAGCCCAATTGCAGGTGTATAAAAACGCTAAAAAGGCAGTTAATGAAATAACTGACCTGTTAGCTATTGATAGCAGCAGGTTTTTTTTGCAAATGACTGGCCTGTTAGCTATTGATAGCAGCAGGTTTTTTTTTGCAAAATTTATTTAAAAGGTAGATTAAAACATGAGGGGAACACAAAAAATTATAAATCTCATAAATGAAAAGGGATACCTGCTTGCCGATGGTGCAACTGGCACCAACCTTTTTGATATGGGTCTTGAGTCTGGATATCCTCCTGAGCTATGGAACGAAGAGAAGCCAGATTTAGTCTCTATGAATCACAAGAATTTCATAGAAGCTGGCTCCGATATTATTCTTACTAATTCCTTCGGTGCAAACAGATATAGGCTAAAACTTCATAATTGCGAGGATCGTGTTAGAGAGATCAATATTGCAGCTGCTAGAATTGCAAAAGAAAATGCGTCCTCATCTGACAGAATAGTTTTAGTTGCCGGCTCAATTGGTCCCACAGGAGAAATTCTTGAACCAATTGGCCCGCTGTCCATTGAGGATGCAACTTCAGCTTTTACTGATCAAGCAATGGCCCTAAAAGAAGGCGGAAGTGACATCCTTTGGATAGAGACAATGTCTTCAATTGAGGAAATGGAAGCGGCTATTAATGCAGCGGGAAAGACCAATTTACCAACCATATGTAGTTTTAGTTTTGATACGCATGGCAGATCGATGATGGGTCTTGAACCAAAAGAATTGGCGATACTCGCAGATAAGCATAAACATGATGTCATTGGATATGGTGCGAATTGTGGGATCGGCGCTTCTGAGCTTGTTGGCTCAATAAAGTGTTTCAATCAGTCAATAATCAATAATGAACAATTTATTGTGGCAAAAGGAAATTGTGGAATTCCAGAATTCAAAGGCACAGAGATCATATACAGCGGTACACCAGAAATGATGGCTCTATATGCTCTTCATTCAAGAAGTTTAGGCGCAAAAATTATTGGGGGATGTTGTGGCACTACTCATGTTCATGTGAAAGCAATGTCTGAAGCGTTAAGTGGTCATTCAGAAAATATAAATTTCGAGTTAAGCAAGGTCATTGAAGATTTAGGAGAGATGACAAAAGGCAATATGAAAATGATAGAGAGTTACTTAAATCCCAATAGCTCTGATAAACAAGATGAAAGCCCAAGAAGAGGGAGAAGGAGAAGAAAAAGAAACTAAATTCTTCTTTGAATTTAATTGAACAAGAAACACTTTCAGATTATCTTGATAAAGCCGTTGTTTCGGGGCTGAAAAATGAAAAATAAAGATATTCTCATCATTGGTTGTGGTGCCATAGCTCACGAGATCAATGAAATCATAAAACTGAATAATTGGAATAATGTTAGCCTCCAATGTTTGAATGCAGATCTTCATAACACGCCAAAAAGACTTCCAACGAAAATCAAAGAGACCATTGAGTCAAACCTCAAAGAATACTCAAAGATATTCCTAGCTTATGCAGATTGCGGAACTGGTGGATTGATTGACTCAATGCTAAAAAACTATGACATCGAACGATTAGAAGGAGCACATTGTTATGAGTTCTATGCTGGATCAAGATTGTTCAAAGATTTAAGCGATAGAGAAATTGGAACATTTTATCTTACTGATTTTTTGGTTAAGAACTTTAAGCGCCTTATCATCGACGGTCTGGGTATTTCAAAACATCCCAGTCTGAAAGATGAATACTTCAAGAATTACAAAAATATTGTCTATTTGGCGCAGAAACATGACAATGATTTGGAGCTCAAAGCCAAGGATTGTGCGAATTATCTCAATCTTGAATATAGTGTCCACTATACCGGTTTAGGCAATTTTGAGGATCAATTGAATAAGGCAATGAAGTAAATGGGGAAACTAATAAAAGTATTCTGGCGTGATATTCCTTCTCATATAATATTTAAAACAAAATCTGGGAGATTTAAGAAACAAATGAGCCCCAGATTTGCAGAAGCAATTGATAGGGCTGCAATGCGAGCTGGAAAAGGTTCGAGTGATGCATATATGGCAGATTGGAGAAGAGATATTAAAAATATTAAAGTGGATGATCCTGAATCTATAGTTGATCGAGAAATCGAAATATTAGAGACGCTGTTTTCTGATGACATACTTGAAAAAACAGTAAAAGCAAAAGGTCTCAAAGATAAATAGGGAAATGATATGACAACAACAGTTATTAGTTCAGATCGTAAAGAAATAAGGATAGGCTCAGAAAATCCATTCGTTGTAATAGGGGAAAGAATTAATCCCACAGGAAGGAAGCTTCTTACTGAGGAAATGAAAGCTGGTAATCTTGATCGTGTTCTTAGTGATGCCCAAGCACAAGTTGATGCTGGGGCTCAAATGCTTGATGTGAATGCAGGTGTGCCACTGGCGGATGAGCCAAAGATACTTGCAGATAGCATCAAACTTATCCAAGAGAATTTTGATACACCCTTATGCATTGACTCTTCCATAATAGACGCACTGAAATCTGGGCTTGAGGCTTATAAAGGTAAAGCTCTTTTGAATTCAGTCACAGGCGAAGAGGAGAGGTTAGAAGCCGTACTGCCTCTGGTTAAAAAGTATGGCTGTGCTGTGATTGGAATTTCAAACGATGATTCTGGTATATCCGAGGACATCAATGTGCGATATGAAGTTGCCAAGAAAATAGTGGAAAGAGCTATGGACTATGGAATACCAAAAGAAGATGTCATCATCGATCCTTTAGTCATGCCAATTGGGGCTATCAACTCAGCAGGAAAACAAGTAATGGAACTCGTTAAGATGCTACAAAATGACTTGGGCGTAAATACTACATGTGGTGCCTCAAATTTGAGTTTTGGACTACCAAACAGGCTAGGACTTAACACAGCATTCATTGCGATGGCAATTGCGGCAGGCATGCCCAGCGCAATTACAAATCCTCTCGAGAAAGAAATAATGCAATCGGTAAGAGGAGCAAATGTAGTGATGGGTAATGACCCAGAATGTACAAATTGGATAGCAAGCAATAGAGAGCCAGGTGCTAATCCAAAAAGAAAAAGAAGAAGGTCAAGGCGCTAAATCAACGGCAATGACTGAGAAAAATCAGTTTCAGATTATCTTTATGCCCTCTGGGAAGAGAGGTCACTTTCAAGAAGGCACAACAATATTGGAAGCTTCAAGAAGTCTAGGCGTTGATCTAGACTCGGTGTGCGGAGGTCGAGCAATTTGTGGAAGGTGCCAAATAGAACCCACTGAAGGAGAGTTTGCAAAACATGGCATTACTTCCAGTTTCTCGAATCTCAATCAATTAACTGAAACAGAGATTAAATACTCAGATCGAAAGGGCTTAGGGAGATCAAGAAGGCTCGGCTGTCAAACAACAATATCTGGCGATGTAGTCATAGATATCCCTGAGGAAAGCCAGCTGCATCAACAAGTTGTAAGAAAAAGTTTTGAAGCAACATCAGTGACCATCAATCCCATATCGAGACTTCATCAGATCGATAAAAGTGAGACTTCGATTGAATCAAATGAGCATCTTGAGAAATTGATCATTGAAAAACTCAATATTGATTGGGGAATAAAGATCGATCAAATTTTCCCAAAGAATTTTGATTACAGATTATTCAGCGAATCAAAAAATATAACGATTGCTGTGAGAGAGAATAATAACGTGGTTGATTTTTGGCCAGGCTTGGTTGAAAAAATATATGGTGTATCCATAGATATCGGGTCGACNACAATTGCTGTCAATCTGAGTGATCTTAAGACTGGTGAGATCTTGGCATCCGAGGGTTCNATGAATCCTCAAATCAGATTCGGAGAAGATTTGATGAGCCGTGTGTCATATTGCATGCTTAATCCGGGATCTGAAGAAAAATTNACTCAATCAGTGAGAGAGTCNATCAAAGACCTAATTTTAAGGGCATGCGATAAAAATCAAATAGATCCGAGTCATATTATTGAAGCAACCGTTGTTGGAAATCCAGTCATGCATCACTTGTTTCTTGGGTATGATCCTGTTCCTTTAGGGATAGCACCTTTTAAACTTAAGACTGCAAAGGCCGTAACTGAACTATCAAAGAACCTTCATTTAGGCATCAATGATCATGCATCGGTTTATACCCTTCCCTGTCTTGCTGGACATGTTGGAGCCGATGCTGCCGCAGTGATATTGACAGAAAAACCTTATGAACAGGACGCATACAACCTAATTGTGGATGTCGGAACAAATGCTGAAATTGTGGTCGGGAATAGAGATAAAGTTTTTGCGGCATCCAGCCCAACTGGGCCTGCTTTTGAGGGTGCTCAGATCAATTCTGGTCAGAGAGCAGCGCCTGGTGCAATAGAGAGAGTCAGAATCGATCCTTCAACACTTCTCGCAAAGGTTAAAGTCATTGGTTCTGATCTATGGTCTGATGAGGAAGCGTTTGAAAAAGAGACTGAGAAAATAGGCGTCACTGGAATCTGTGGATCAGGAATAATAGAAGCCATCGCTGAAATGTACCTATCTGGAATCGTTTCTACCGAAGGTTTGATTCAGCAAAAAGAAGGAGATTCAAGTGGCAGAGTCTTCAAAGATGGTCGAACTTATTCATATCTTTTGTATGAAGGCGCTCAAAAGATAGTGATCACCCAAAATGATATACGTGCTATCCAGCTGGCAAAAGCTGCACTCTATGCTGGCGCTAAACTTCTCATGGATAAAGCCGGTATTACTCAAGTGGATAAAATTAGATTTGCTGGGGCTTTTGGGAGCCACATCGATGTCAAATATGCCATGGCACTTGGATTAATACCGAACTGTAAAATTAATGAAGTAACCTCAGCAGGGAACGCGGCAAGCACTGGTGCAAGAATTGCTTTACTTGATGCAAACAGCAGAAAAGAAATTGAAACTGCAGTAACTCAAATCGAAAAAATTGAAACTGCAACCGAACCTCTCTTCCAGGATTACTTTGTAAAAGCGATGTCGATCCCACATCAGAGTGATGATTTTTCAGAGCTCAAAAAGATTTTTAAGTTGCCAGAAATGAATAAAGTTGAAATCCGATCAAAAAGAAAAAGACGAAGAATTTAAGAAATTTATAGATTCTATTAAAGAAGGCTTAACTTTATGATAGATTCTTAGCAAAATTAAGCACAACCATGAATAGCATTGAAAAATTATTAAATCAACACCAAGAAGACTGGTCACTTAATCAGAAATTCTATAAAGACGAAGCAATATTTGATTTAGAAAGGCGTCAAATATTCTTCGATAGCTGGATCTTCATTGGTCACGACTCGCAGATACCAAACAAAGGTGATTATTTTATATATAAAATTCTAGATGAAGAGATAATTGTCCTTAGAAATAAAGAGAATCAAGTAAAAGCTTTTTTTAATGTTTGTCGACACAGGGGTTCAAGAGTCTGTCTTGAGAAAAGAGGAAACGCCACTCGTTTCTCATGTCCGTACCATAGTTGGACATATAATCTAGATGGAAAACTATTGGCAGCAAAGAGCCTAAGGGAAGGCATTGATAAATCATCCCTTGGTCTTCATCCATGCAACATTGAATCTGTTTCAGGAATGCTTCTTTTAAACCTTTCAGACAATCCTCAATCTCTCGAAAATCTTAAAAATGACTTAAGCGAACCGTTTGAAATGTTTGGGTTTAAAGACCTGAAAGTAGCCGCACATAAAAATTATCCCATAACTTCAAATTGGAAACTTGCGGTAGAAAACTATCAAGAATGTTATCACTGTGCACCCGCTCATCCCGAATACTCACTCTCGCATTCGCTTAAGATCGAAGATGAACCAGGATTTGATGAAGCCCAAGAAAAGATGATGAAAAATTTAGAAAGCTGTGGACTCAAAGATATTGAGGTCAACAAAGATTTCTCAAATAAAGATCCCAATCAAGAGCAATATGCTTATTCAAGATANGCCCTATTCGATGGATACATGACTGGAAGCATAGATGGTAAACCATTGGCTCCGCTTTTNGGCAATATCAAAGAGTTCAATCAAGGATGTTCGGATTTTAATATTGGGCCTGTGAGTTATTTCCTAGCATATTGTGATCATGTTGTTGGATATGTATTCACNCCAAAAAGCTTGGGTGAATGCCAATGCGATGTCTACTGGCTTGTTAATAAAAATGCTGAAGAAGGCAAAGACTATGACAAAGAAAAACTCATGTGGCTATGGGATGTAACAACTTATGCCGATGAAACCATCATCGTCAATAATCAAAAGGGTGTGAANTCAATCAAATATCAATCGGGGCCTTACACTGATAAGGAGCAAAGCACCCGACGATTCATTAAATGGTATCTGAGTGAACTGAAATAGACTGCTTCAAAGCCTTTGACTATGCCAATCAATGTGATCTTGAATGAAGGTTGNGATGAAAAAATAACTGTGATCAAATCCAGGCTGCATTCTCAATGAAACCTCAACATTTTTTTCCTCACATGCCTGAACAAATGATTCTGGCTTCAGTTGATCTGCTAGAAATTCATCTTCCTCACCTTGGTCAATCAAAATATCCGATTGGAATCCTCTGCTCTTAATGAGACTGCAAGCATCATAGTCATTCCAAATATTCTCATCTTTACCAAGATACTTTGTAAATGCCTTCTCTCCCCAGGGAATCTTTGTGGGGTTGCAGATTGGAGAAAATGCTGANACGGATTTGAAAATATCTGGGTTCTTAATCGCAATGGTTANCGCCCCATGACCGCCCATCGAATGCCCGGATATACCTAAGCGATTGGCATCAACCGGAAAATGATCTTTAATGATTTCAACCAATTCATCCACGACATAACTATACATATTATAGTTTTTCGACCAGGGCTCCTCTGTTGCATCGAGATAGAAGCCTGCACCTTGTGCAAAATCATAATTAGGATCATCTGGAACATCATCGCCTCTNGGNCTGGTGTCGGGAGAAACAATAATCATATTNTGCTCAGATGCAAAACGTTGAACACCGGACTTTACTCTAAAATTCTCTTCTGTGCATGTCAGACCCGATAACCANATCAATGTTTTCTGCTTTTGACCTTCTGGATTATCCGGAAGGTAAATTGAAAATGTCATTTTGCATGAAGCTGCGACTGAGTCGTGCGACCAAACTTCATGAACCCCTTTAAAACTTCGATTTGATGAAACTTTCTCCATTGCTTACTCCACTCTCTTTCCAAAAATTAATAACAAAATTAATACGGCCATCAGCCCAGCTGGNATCATNATCAATGGTGAAACTCCATAACCAGTAGGGATGGTTCCTAAAACCAATGCGATTGTACCCACGCTCAAAGCATAGGGAAGTTGAGTTGCAACATGATCCATGTGATTACANCCAGATGCCATGGATGACATAATTGTGGTGTCTGATATGGGTGAACAATGATCGCCCCATACCGCTCCACAGATCACACATGCTACTGACGAATAAATGATATGAATGTGTTCCATATCTGCAACACCGTTTAAAAACATGATTTGCCAGGCCAGAGGTATGACAATGGGATAAAAGATTCCCATTGTTCCCCAACTGGAACCGGTGGCNAAAGCTGTTGCAGCTGATAACAGGAAAATGACTGTAGGAATCAGTGGAACAGGCAAAAACTCGCCCAGTATTGAAACCAGATAATTTGCAGTTTGCAAAATTTCTGTTGTTTGAGCCAGAGACCATGCCAAAATTAGTACGATGATGGCAAATATCATAAATTTCACNCCCTCNTACCATGCTTGAACCGTTTCTTCCAAAGATAAGATTCTTTGAAAGATTGTCAGCGCAAAACCAGCCAATACGCCCATCAAAGAGCCCCATANTAAGGCNGTATANGCATCTGCNGAGCCAATGATGTCTTGAATGCTGTCGCCTTCACCGGTCGATAAAAGCCCNGCAATTGTTGAGAAAATAAACGTCAAGATTGGAATGAATGCATTGTATGCTCTTGCTTTAGATGGGTCTTTGGGCTCGAGCCGTTTTGTATCGTCATCATTTGTAGAGCCCTTACTTGCCTTCTCAAGAGAGGGNTCATTTCCAGANCGAGCAGCAACTTCGTATTGATGCATCAATCCAAAATCTTTCCCTGTTCCCGCGACCAAGAAAACAAACAACAACATAAATAAAGGGTAAAAACTATACAGTATTGAATTGAGGTACAAGGAATATGCAGATTGATTGATTTCGCTGATTTGACTCACAGAAATATCAATCATTCCTACTTGATATCCAACCCAAGTGGTAATCAATGCGACGCAAGCTATTGGTGCTGCAGTTGCATCGACCAAGAATGCAAGCTTTGCTCTTGATATTTTAAGGCTGTCGGTAACCTTCCTCATCGTATTGCCAACAACAAGCGTATTGGCATAATCATCAAAGAAGATGGCCACACCCAAAGATGAAGTTGCCAACTGAGCTCGATTCGAAGAACTTACAAATCCAGATAGATTATTTACGATGCCTTGCATGCCTCCATTTTTAGAAATGATCCCAACAAGGCCTCCAATCATTAGACTGAAAATAATGATTGCGGCATGATCTGGATTCGCCAGTGCATCTTTCACATATATAGAAGTAATGTTTAATAAGCTTTCCAATACAGCATTCGCCTTAAAACCCATGATCGCGAAAGACCCAATCCAAACCCCTAAAAATAATGCCGGAACAACGCTCTTAAAAACCAAAGCCATAAGTATTGAAATCAATGGTGGCAACAATGAAACCCAACCAGGTAGAACGTTAATGCTCGCTTCTGCCAAAGCCTCGTCATCAAGCAAAAGCTTCGCTGAATCGGATGAAGCCTCTGTAAATCTCAAAAATTCAAATTCTATGTCTTGCTCAGAGCCACAAAGTGACGGTTCAATCAAACTGCCTTCCANATCCAGCCTATAGTCGCAAGCTCTCTTGGAATCATACCCCGATACTGATATTGAAAATGGAACATCAGTTAGAACAACCGATGGTGCTGATATTTCTGTATTTGCATANATATTGCTTGCAAAAAGTAAGGTAAAAATAATTGAAAATATCGATTTCTTGATCACTGTTTATTNCTATCTTTGTAAAGATANCCCTCCTTAATCACATACTGAATATCTTCCAAGCTTCTAATATCAGTTAACGGATTATTGCTTACTGCGATAATATCTGCAAAGAATCCTTTATCCACTTTGCCGATCTCTTTATCCATTCTTAAAACCTCTGCGGCTTTGATGGTNGCTGCTTGAATCGCCTCGAGATTGGTCATTCCAAATTTTGTCATGTAACTAAATTGTTTGGCATTTTGTCCATGTGGATAAACGCCTGCATCGGTCCCAAAAACAATCCTAACTCCTGCTTTATGAGCTTTCTCAAAGTTCTTTCTTTGAATATCTGTGGTCTCTCTATTCTTTTCTAGAAACTCCTCTGGCATGCCGTCTTTTTCGCCCATTTCATTTATGTAGTCTCCATTGAAGACATCCATGGTGAGAGAAACACTATATTTTTTTGCCAGTTCGATTCCTTCCTCNTCAATCAAGGATGCATGCTCGATGCTGTTTACGCCTGATTGAATGGCTTGCTTGATGGACAAGGCTCCATGCGCATGAGCGGTCACTGGTGTTTTTGTTTTTCTGGCCTCATCAACCACGGCAGAGATTTCTTCTGGNGTCATCTCTGGACTGCCCGGCAAGCTGCCATATGCCAAAACAGCTCCAGAAGCTATTAGCTTAATGTGATCTGCGCCCCCTTTTATGACTTGTTTTGCTTTTTCACGAAAAGCTTCCGGACCTCTTGCTACGCCCATTCTAATGTGATCCGGTACATCTCCTTGATACCCAGGGATCGCTACATCACCTCCTCCGCCGGGTATAGTTAAATAGTAGCCAGCCACTTTCATTCTTGGCCCAGGCGTCTTCTTTGCTTCTATTTCGTCTCTAAGCTTCTTGTCTGTCCAAGCGATATAGACACCAACATCTCGTACTGTGGTGAAACCAGCCATTAATGTGATGCTTGCATTTTTTCTGCCGATCTTTAACTGTTCATCNTGTGTGATGGAATAAAATTCTATTAAATCTCCCGATACGTCCTCAGATATGTGTGTATGCATATCGATTAAGCCCGGAAGACAATATTGTTTTGAGAGATCTAAACTGCTCTTTTTTAGGGGGTTGCTTACTTTGGCAAAATTACTCAATTCTTTCACCTTCCCAGAGTCTTGATCGACTTTGATTAAGGCATTCTTGATCCAGATTCCAGTTTCTGTATTTAATAATTTGCCACAGTAAACCTCAGTAATATTCTGGGATTGCACAGATGCGGCAAAAAAAACCAAAAGCAATGCCGAATAATAGTTGTATTTATTTTTTTTCATATTCAAAAACGTTGATTAAACCTCTGCTCAGAAATTATATATGGATTACAATAAAGGTATGCAAAAGTTACCAACCATCATAGCAAGTTCTGTTGTCAGAGGAAGCCAACAAGGTGAAAGTCATGGAGGNATCTATCTTGTTGACTTTCANAAACAAGAAGCCAACTTGGTTGTCGATTGGGACGATTCCGGCATAGACTTCACAGGTAGAGGCTGGGATAGAGGCCTGAGAGGCATTGAGTTTAGGACCGANGAAATCTATATTGCAGCGAGCGATGAAATCTTTGTTTACGATCAAAACTTTCAAGTGAANCGATCGTATAAAAATAGATTCTTGAAACATGCGCATGAGATCAACCGATTTGAGAACTTGCTTTTTATTACCTCAACGGGGTTTGATTCGCTCCTAATTTTTGATTTGGACCGAGATGAATTTACCCGTGGACTGCACCTTCGTAAGACACAAGAAGGGTGGAAATCACAACTGTTTGATCCGAATACTGAGGACGGACCAGGNCCTGGAAACACCCTGCATCTCAACAATGTAAGATGCTCAAAAAAAGGGTTGTTTGTAAGCGGATTAAGAACCAATGCTCTGATTAGCATAGACAGCGAACTCAACCCGTCAGAATTTTGCAGTCTGCCAGAGGGAACACATAATTCTAGNCCATTCAGAGACGGTGTAATTTTTAATGACACACAAAGCAATTGCCTGAGGTGGGTAAAGAGAGACGGCNCAGAGGTAAATCTNAGTGTGCCTCACTTNCCGGAAGAAGAATTAACCCATAAAGATTTTGACGACAGTCGGGTTGCAAGACAAGGGTTTGCAAGGGGGCTGTGCGTCATTGATCAAAACCATGTTGCAATGGGTTCATCGCCCTCTTCGATTACGTTGTTTAATCTTGAAACCAAGGAAAGAGTTGGCAGCGTAAATTTAAGCATGGACATTCGTAATGCGATTCATGGTATGGAGGTTTGGCCGTATGAAAGGCTACTGGATAGTTAGATGCGAATATCATGATCCATCGGCCTTCGAATTATATGCAAAGGCCGCCACAGAGATCGTTGCAAAAAACGATGGGAAATTCTTGGTCCGCGGCGGTCAACAAACCAATATGGAAAATGCCAAACTCGAAAGAACAGTATTGGTTGAATTTCCAAGTTTTGAGATTGCCGAAGCAGTCTATGCAGGTGAGGAATATCAATCGGCATTGAAACACATAACGGATTGCTCGGTCAGGGATTTTGTCATTTCGGAGGGAATATGAAAGGAAAAATAAACTTTTTGGCGCTATTGATTGGATTTCAACTGTTCTCATTGGAAGCGGGAATTGTCATCGAGAACATCACATTGATCGATGCAAAAAATGGAATACGAACCAATCAGACCGTATCCATAGAGAATGGAGTGATTCAATCCATTGGAAGTGCAAAACTTGATATGGAAGACTCACAAATCATCGATGGAGAGGGGAAATATCTCATTCCAGGCCTATGGGATGCCCATGTTCACTTGACTTTCATACCCGAGATTGATCATGAAACACATTTTAAACTTTACCTAAAGAATGGAGTAACCAGCATCAGNGATACCGGTGCCATACTATCGAAACTTCAACCTTCACTGAATTTTATTGAAGAGAATCCAAACACAACTCCAAGACTCTTTTATGCCGGACCATTGATAGATGGAGCGGACAGAGTCTACAAAGGCATGGANCCGGGTTTTCCAAACTTATCGATTGGCATTGATGAAACCTCAAACATCCCAGAGGTTGTTGATGGGCTTGTTAAAGAAGGNGTTACGTTTCTAAAATCCTATGAAATGCTGACCAGAGAAACGTATTTAGAATTACTGAAAGTTGCCGGTCAAAATGGATTGAGGGTGACAGGACATGTTCCTCTAAGCATCGATCTTGAAGAAGCGATTGAAGCTGGATTGGGCGGCATGCAACATGTCAGGAACATGGATCTTGCGTGCGCGAAAGATGCCGATAATCTACTGGATGATCGTCAAGTCAGCCTTGAAAATGAAGCTTCTATTGCAGGCTCGGCACTTCGCACACACATCCATTCTTCTCAAAGATACTATGCCATTGATAATACCGATGATGAACGNTGTCTTCGTATCATAATGAANTTGTCCGAGTACGGTGTTTTCCAGACGCCCACACTCACAATCAATACATTTGACTCTAGGCGTTTCTATGCCGATCCAAAATGGCGAGAAACATATCAAGANTTGCCTGAAGCTGCAGAAAATAATTGGATGCAAGGCTCATTAAAACTTGCGAATATTGATGTCACTGAAAACGCTAAAAAATTTGATGCTTGGAGCTTATCGCTGGTCAATAAAATGCATCAAGAAGGCGTTAAGATTATTGCTGGAACCGATACGCCAATTGGTTATCTGACGCCTGGTTACAGCCTTCATAAAGAACTTGAATTGCTTTCAGAAGCAGGACTNTCCAACATGGATGTGCTTCGTTCTGCAACAATCACCCCTGCTGAATTTTTTGGCATGGAAAATCAAATGGGCACGATTGAAGTTGGGAAATTGGCTGATTTAGTGATCTTAGATAAGAATCCATTAATATCCATTTCCAATACACAAAGCATCCATCGTGTGATCGTCAAAGGGCAAATCCAATGAAAAAACTAAGCGATGAACAAATCAAAAGGAATGTTTCATTTACGGTTTTTATAATACTCATCGTTCTTTCTTTNTTTATCTTTAATCCTGCTTGGGGAACAAACCATAAAGATGACGGCTCACAAGAACAATACTGCTGGATCAGCGGTGAGAATTTTCATGATTTTAAAGATGCGATAAAGAAACAATGCAAGAGTGGGGATTTACTCTGGGCAGTATCCAAGGGCGGTCCAATCAACTCATGGAATATTGAGCAAACCATCGGTCAATACTGTGATTTTAAATCTGAAATTATCACTGGCCTCAGAGACGATGAAAGCAGCTACCTTCAATGCATTTTGATTGATGAAAAATCTAGAAAACGGAGAGTGAAATAATGAAAAAGAGAGTCTTCTTAATCGGTTGTTTGCTGATTTCAATGAATCTTTCAGCCAATGAAATGGAACATCAGCATGCATCAGAAAATCACTCAATGGATCATCATTCGATGGACAATGAGAGCATGCATGGCGATAAAATGGGCCACTCTATGGATCACGGCTCACATCAGGTTCCCATTGGAGTGATGGGCAGTCAAGTGCATGAGAAAGGTCACTTCATGCTCTCTATCAGGCAGATGAGTATGCGCATGAAAGGCAACAGCGATGATGGAAGTGCTCTGACTGATTCTGAAATCATCAATCTGCCAAATCCTTACCCAAGGATGAATATGCCGTCAAAACTGAGTGTGGTGCCACAAGAAATGGATATGAATATGACGATGATAGGCGGAATGTATGGATTGACCGATCGTCAGACATTGATGGTCATGGCAATGTATGTGGAAAAAGACATGACTCTATCAACATACAGCCCAATGATGCAAAGAGACCTCTTGGGTAACTTTAAAACAAAGACAACCGGGCTCTCAAGCATCACTGTTTCGAGCCTGATTAAAATCAGTGAGGGCAATGGGTATCAAATAAATGCACAGATCGGGCTCGAAAAGTTTATNGGTGACAACGATNAAACTGGAAAAGTATTGACGCCGATGAATATGGCCAAAGAAATGGTCCTGCCCTACTCCATGCAGGTCAGTGATGAATCAACTTCGCTCATCGCAGGACTGAATATCTCAAAAAATACTGAGAATTGGTCTTATGGAGGACAAATCACTTTCAAAAATAAAATAGATGACAAAGAGTGGAGTTATGGAAATGGCTTTACTCTCAATGGTTGGGCTGGAAAAAATTTGAGTGACAGCATCTGGGGATCAATACGTCTATCTTATGCAGATATTGATTCAATCGATGGAAGAGATATGAGAATCATGGCTCCTGTGCAAACTGCAAATCCAAAGAACTATGGCGGATCAAACTATAAATTATCTTTTGGACTCAACAAAAGATTATCTAATGGAGACAATTTAGATTTCGAACTGTCCATCCCCTTTGAACAAAAACTCAATGGGCCACAAATGGAAGAAGATTTGACATTGACCTTCGGTTACAAAAAAGGNTTTTAGTTCATTTTTCACAATAATTTATGAAATAAGCTTTTTTTGTTAATCTCAAGTTATGAAAAAATTAATATATACCCTTACACTGCTCGTTGGTCTGAATGCCTATTCTTACGAAGTTTCAGAAGAAACAGCAATCGCAAAACTCGAAGAGTTCTTCTACCTATTGGATGTCGACCGATACGACAAAGAATCATTTTTCAAAGTCACAACCAAAGACTTTCAAATTTTTGAGGACGGATTGGATCTCGATCGAGAAACGTTCCATGAATTCATAGAGGAAGCAACAGGCTCAATAGTAGAGACAGATTGGACACTTTCAGATTTCAAGGTGACACTTGGAACCGATTCTGCTCACATCTCATATTACAACAATGGCATATTCAAAACTTCTGATGGTGAATCGATTNANTCATTCTGGATGGAGAGTGTTTTTTTGGTNGTTGAAGAAGGAGAGCTGAAAGTCCAATTCCTTCAATCCGACATCGTTGAGCGTGAAATCAAACAATGAAGAAACTACTGCTTCTCTCTAGCTGTGTAATCCTTATTAGTTGTGGTACTGCTATCAATGAAATAAATTTAAAAGAGAGAGACTTGCCTTCCTACTGTGTGGACTTTGTGAGAGATGATAGCTTTTTAAAGCATCAATCAAAGGTTCTTTCAGATAGTCGATATAGATCGGGTCAATACAAACAATGCAGAGATTTAGTAATGGAGAAAATAAAGAAAGATTGATTATGAAAAAACTCATTCTCATATCAGCACTATTATTCAGCTTTAATGTTATTGCTCAGGACCTTCCTCCAGATGGAAAGTTCACCGTTAACCACAAAAATGGTGAGATCTACCTTGCTGGAGAGGTAAAAAATAGAAAAAAACATGGTACTTGGGAGTTCTATTATGAAACTGGACAGCTCCAAGCAAGAGAAAAGTATAACGAGGGAAAACCCATTGGAGTATGGAAAACATTTTCTGCAAAAGGAAGGCTCATAGAAGAAAAAGATTTCTCAAATATGAATCAAGGAAGGCTGAATAGCCGAGGAAATCCATACGGTGCTAAACCTATAAAATGAAAAAACTCATCCTTATATCAGCACTGTTGTTCAGCTTTAATGGTTGGGCTATTACAGATTATAAACCTTATGATGAAACAGCTATAGCTGGTGAAGAAATTACTGAGGCATTAAAAAAAGCACAATCAAACAACAAGTATATTCTTCTTCAAATGGGTGGTAATTGGTGTCCTGACTGCAGGACATTGGGAGAATACTTTTCAAGGCCTGATATTAAAGAATGGTTGGATGAGAGAGTGATCTTGGTCTCAGTTGATGTTGGTGAGTGGGATAGGAATCTCGATATTGTCGAAGAATATGGAAATCCGATCAGTGAAGGCATCCCTGCTCTGGCATTGCTTAATTCAAATAACGAGGTCATGTTTGCCACTCTTGCCGGTGAGCTTGCGAGTGCGAGAAGCATGAGCAAAAATGACCTGATTGACTGGCTAAACAAAAAAATTGAGCCCTTGATTGATTAGGATCATGTCCCGATTCTTTTCGACGATCCTTCTTCTCATTCCTTCAATATCTTTTTCGAATGGAGCAGAGTTATTCAGCATCCATTGTAGTGGATGTCATGCATCAATTGAGATCCAATCAAACTGGTCTGAGTTATCCGAAGATGATTTTCTCAACATAACATCCAAAACCATGCCACCCGATGCTGCAGGCTCACTTGATGAAGATGAGTATTTAGCCATCAAAGATTACATCTTTGATCTTAAATATTCAGGATCTATCCAAAAGATAGAAAAATATCCCACGACTCAGTCATTCAAAGTCCCAAATAAAGAGAGTCGACCTGAAATACCTTGGCAGCATTTTGGTGGGAAAATAAATGCACAAAGGTACTCGCCCATTGATCTGATAGACAATGAAAATGTAAAAGATTTAGAAATTGCTTGGAGATGGAAATCAAAAGACTTTGGTAATTTTCAAGAAATAAGAAATGTATCGATGCCCATTATGAGAAATGGACTGGTTTTCATCGGCGTGGGATCAACCAGAAGCATTGCTGCAATCGATGCAGAGAATGGAGAAACTGTATGGATTTGGCATCCAAACGAAGGTGATCGTTTCTCAAGCGCTGCTCGAAAAGATTCGGGCAAGGGTGTTGCATACTTTGAAGACGACAATGAAAAGAAAAGAGTCATCGCCATCACTCCGGGTTATCAATTAGTCAGCTTGGATGCTGATACTGGAATTGCTGATGAAAATTTTGGTATTAATGGCATTGTCGATCTCACCGTAGGCATGAGAACCTCCAGTAAACAAGAGTTAGATGTTGGATCAACATCTCCGCCATTGGTTATTGATGATGTAATTATTGTGGGATCGGCTCATAAAGCAAGTTTTGCGCCCATATCCAAGGCAAATGTCAAAGGGGATGTTAGAGGATATGACGCCCACAGTGGAAACTTACTCTGGACCTTTGAAACCATACCCAGTAAGGGTGAATATGGATATGATACTTGGTTGAATGGATCAGCTGATTACACAGGAAACGCAAGCGTCTGGGCACCGATGTCTGCTGATGAGGATCTTGGTCTAGTCTATCTGCCAATTGAGTCAGCAACAGGGGATCGTTATGGNGGAGATCGTCCAGGTGACAATCTTTTTTCAAGCTCACTTGTTGCAGTGGATGTAAAAACTGGGAAATTGCAATGGCATTTTCAAATAGTCCATCATGATATCTGGGATTATGATAATTCATCTGCACCAATAGTTGCCGATCTCAATGAAAAGAAAGTTGTCATTCAATTAACGAAACAATCTTTTGCTTTTGTCTTTGATAGAGAAACAGGTGAGCCTTATTGGCCAATTTATGAAGTTGAGGTTCCAAAATCTGATGTTCCAGGAGAGTGGACATCTCCTACTCAACCGATTCCGAGCTTGCCTGAGGCTTATGATCGAAGTGGAGTGAGTAGAAATGATCTCATCGACTACACTCCAGAGATTTCTCAAGCTGTAGAGAATCTCATTAAAGATTATCGATTAGGCCCTTTATATACACCCCCATCCTTGGCGGAATCAAAAGATGGCACGAAGGGCACACTCTCGCTTCCTTTTCCAACAGGTGGCTCAAACTGGGAGGGAGGCGCTTATGATCCTGAAACAAACCTTTTGTATGTCCCCTCTCAAACTAGGCTTGCCCTACTTTCATTGAAAGATGGAGACGAGTCTACCGATGTTCGTTATGTGGCATCAAATTCTCCAAAATTAGAAGTATTTGGTATACCAATTGCACAACCTCCATGGGGACGAATTACAGCAATTGATATGAACTCAGGAAAAATAAAATGGAGTGTAGCAAATGGAGAGACGCCTGAGGCAATCATAAATAATCCGTATCTTAAGGGAGTTGAAATACCAAGAACTGGTAAAGCAACGCGAGCTGGTTTGCTACTGACCAAAACCTTACTTTTTGCGGGAGAAGGTTTCGGAGGTGATCCAGTTTTCAGAGCTCATGATAAATATAATGGCAAAATCATCAGTGAGATTGTTTTACCCGGTTCACAATCAAGTCCTCCGAGTACCTATATGATTAATAATAGGCAATTTATTATAATGACGATATCTGATGGTAAATCTCCGGCAGAACTGATTGCCCTTTCTTTACCAGGATCGAAATTAAATGGAACACATTAAAAATAAAATTATTGTCATCTCCGCTGGAGCCTCAGGAATAGGCGCTGAGATAGCAAAATCATTATCGGAAGGCGGTGCAACAGTTATTGTTGGTGATAAAGATGAAGTCGCATTAAAGAGATTGGAAAACGATCACCCTAAAATCACAACAAACCAAGTAGACGTTTCAAATGAAGCCGAAGTGCTGGCACTTTTTGATGACATAAAATCACGTTTTGGAAAACTTGATGCTCTCATTAATAATGCAGGCGTAGCTGGTCCTTCGGCTATGTTNACTGACACATCACTTGAAGACTGGGAAAAAACCATAAAAGTTAATTTAAATGGCACATTCTTGTGCTCAAAATCTGCAGTTCCATTGCTCAAGAAATCTGGCGGTGGATCAATCATCAATATGGGATCTACCTCATCTTTTATGGGAACACCCCTTCGTTCAGCCTATACGGCATCTAAGTGGGCATTGATAGGCCTTACCAAAACATGGGCAATGGAATACGGGAAAGATAAGATCCGAGTCAATACCATCTGTCCCACATCTGTCAGTGGAGAACGCATCGATGGAGTGATAGAAAGAGACGCGGAATACAGAAANACAACACCTGAAAAGATTAAAGCAGAGTATTTAAATCAAACGTCTCTAAAGACTTTTATTGATTCAGAAGAAATTACAGGGATGGTAGTATATCTTCTTTCTCCATTAGCAAAAAATATCAGTGGTCAAATGATGGTGATTGATGGGAATACAGAAAGCCTATCGATGCCAGAGATAAATAAGGAATAAAAAAAATGAAAGCAGCTTGGTACGAAAATATTGGTGCCGCAGGAGAGGTTCTTCAAGTCGGTGAAACAAGTGATCCAACTCCAAATGCGGGCGAAGTATTGATAGAGATAAAAGCATCAGGGGTCAATCCTTCGGATGTAAAAACTCGAGCCGGCGCCAGAGGGGAGCTGCAGTTTCCTCAGATCATACCTCACTCAGATGGTGGCGGGGTCATTGCTGCTGTAGGCGAAGGCATTGATGAGAACCGAATTGGAGAACGAGTATGGATATGGAACGGAGCATTTGGAAGGGCTCACGGGACATGTGCAGAGATGATTGCCCTCCCCTCTGAACAAGCAGTCTCTCTTCCAGACGAAACCAGTTATGAGGCAGCAGCTTGTCTTGGTATACCAGCATCTACCGCCTATTATGGGATGCTTTGCGATGGATCGGTTGAGAATCAAACCGTCCTGGTTACAGGGGGCGCAGGTGCCGTTGGCTACTATGGCATTCAATTGGCGAAGTGGTCAGGAGCGTCGGTTATCGCAACAGTAAGTGGAGACGAAAAGGCTGCAGTTGCAAGCAATGCGGGTGCAGATTTAATTATTAACTATCGCGATGAGGATGTTGTTGCTGCCATAGAGGATTTTACAAACGGAGAAGGCGTGGATCGCATTCTCGAAGTGGAGTTTGGAGGAAACCTTTCTGTCAGCGAGCAAGTGATCAAGCCCAATGGAACCATTGCATCCTATGGGTCTGTTGCGGTCATGGAGCCAACACTGCCTTTTTATAATTTCATGTTCAAAGGAGTTAAATTAAACACATTCCTGATCTACATCGTTTCAGAAAGCGACAGAAATACGATTGTGAATGGGCTTAATGCTGCGATGAATGATCGAGCACTCACCCACCTCGTTACAGAGTCTTATGCTTTGGATGACATTGTCAACGCACACCTATCGATGGAGAGCAATCGGGTCATTGGAAACATCGTCGTTGGCATATAGACCGTGTCACGATCTTTCATAATCCTTCTATTGCTTATTGCTCTTCCGCTTCAGTCGGAAGAAGTGGAAATCCAGATCAATGCCGATGATTCTAGTTTCTTGGCAAATTACGACGATGAAAAAGAATTGTTTATCTTCAGGGGAATTCCTTTTGCAGAACCGCCTATTGGTGAGCTGAGATGGCAATCACCAATCCCTGCAAAACAATCACAAGTGGTTGATGCGAGAACATTTAAGCCGGCATGCATGCAAGACACTTACACCACGGAGTGGTATCACGATGTCATCGAATCGTTTGATCAAGACAAATCAATGTTTCAACATGTGGAATCGGTCAGCGAAGATTGTTTGTATCTAAATATTTGGACTCAATCCATCGATAGCTCAGAAAAAAAACCGGTCATGGTATGGATTTATGGCGGAAACGATGCGGCTGGCTGGACATATGAGCCAGACTATCTTGGCCATAATCTGGCACAAAAAGATGTGGTCGTGGTCTCGATTCCTTATCGATTAAATATCTTTGGATTCTTCAACCACCCAGAGATGGACAATCGAACAGGAAATTTTGGACTGGAAGACGAGATTTTGGCACTTCAATGGGTGAAAGATAATATTGACCAATTTGGCGGTGATCCTGAAAATATCACACTCTTTGGTGAATCCGCTGGNGGTGCACATGTTTCTTATCATATCGCTTCCCCATTATCAGAAGGTCTATTCGATAGAGGCATCATTCAAAGTGGCGGTTACAACTTATCCAACCCAAATCGGCTAAATAGTCTGGACGTTGCGAATAAATTGGCTTTGGAAACTCAAAATAAAGCGGGAGTGTTGAATTTCAATGAACTCAAACAACTCAGTTCAAACGAGCTCTTAGAAATATCAAGTAAGCTCTATCATCCCTATCATCCAATCGTGGATGGTGATTTGATTCCAGATGACATTACAAAAATATTCAATGAGGGCGTCGTGAATGATGTTGATGTCATGATCGGCAGCAATCAAAATGAAGACCTGCTTTATGTTGATGAAAATCCCACGCTTGAAGACTTATCAAAATTGATCCAATGGTATCACCCCAATAAAGTCGATGAAATCTTAGGCATCCTTGACCTCAGTGATCTCAGAATGGCTATGGATCGATTCGGAACCAATCAAAATACTGCTTGTCCATCAATACTCATTGCCAGATCCATGGCGAAAACTGGCAATCACGTTTATCAGTACCTCTTTGCAAGAGAACGAGAAGGCAGTGAAAAGATCTTGGCTTATCATGGTGCTGAAATTCCATACGTCTTCAATACGCATGATGCGTTTCTGCCTACGACTGAGGAAGACCTTAAATTGACTGAACAAATGATGGAATACTGGACCGAATTTGCAAAAAAAGGCACTCCCAATTCAGTCGACAATCCCGTGACGTGGTATGAATTTGGAGAGGAAGAAAATTATCTAATTTTGGATACTGAAGTCAGGAATGATCAAAAGCTAGAGCGTCAGTTTTGTGACATCATGATTGAGAAATTGATGCAAAGCGCTGCATCAAAATAGAAAGACTTAGCAGACTCAACAATGGATTATAAAAATTTTCCTAAATTCTTTATTTACTCAATTATTGGCTGTTTAACAATGCCAGGAGTACTCTTTGGTCCAGCAATGGTAGGCATTCTGGTGGATCAAGCCAATTTTACTGAGAGTTATGCTGGATGGGTTATGGCATATGGTTCTGCTGGATCGGCACTGGCACTGATTGTCATTTCTGGCTACATCCACCGTATCAATCTAAAAAAACTTTCCTATATATGCCTTTCCCTTGCGGTCTTGATAGACATATATTGCTCATTGTCAGTAGAACCAAGTTTTAGTTTTTTGGCGTTAAGGTTTGCCATTGGAGTGGTGGCAACCATAGCAAATATTGCAGTCTATACATCCATTGCATCTCTCAATAATTATGAGAGAGGTTATGGCTTGTTTGTCATGATGCAATATTCAATCAGTGGATTGGGTTTGTACTACCTGATCCTCTACTCGGAATCCATCGGTGCAGCAGGCCTTTATCAAATTCTTGCATTGCTTAATTTCTTGGCATTGTTGTTGGTGAGTCAGTTGCCCAATATGCAAAGCGATCCGAGTGCTGAAGAGAGCACCGAGTCAGAAATGACTGTACTCCTATCGAGCGTGGCTTTATTGGCAATCATTGGCTTTGGCCTGCATGAAATGTCTGGAGTGTCTCAATTTACTTTTATAGAAAGGGTTGGAGTATCCATATCAATTGACAGTCAATCGCTCAGCAACATTATGTTGATCGCATCGCTTCTGGGAATCCCTGGATCAATGGTTTGCATTATCCTTGGCAATAAGTTCGGCCTGTTGCCTCCATTTTTATTCGGAATATTTTGCTGCCTCTTTGGGATGAGTATTTTACTCATAGAAAAGACATTTATGACGTATGCCTTGAGAATGTGTTTGATTGGATTCGGCTGGTCAATCGCCCTGCCCTATATACAGAGCCACTTGGCGAGCATTGATAAAAAAGGGAGTGCTTTGGCTGCAGGAAATTCATTTGCCACCATTGGCGGTGCCGCCGGTGCTGCATTGGGTGCCAGTCTTATCGGCCTAACAAGTGATTACAATATGCTTTTGCAAGTCTCTGTATTGATCTATATCCTCGCAGTAATATTAATCATCTTATCGATAAAAATAAGAGGCACTCACCGTGAAAAATAAAGACCCCAGAGACTTTGGATTTTTCATGCCAGGCGAATGGCATGATCACGAAGCAACTTGGATGGCATGGCCAGCAAGAGTTGATCTATGGCCCAATGTTGAGGCCACAAAACAATCTTATGCCGATGTTGCAAATGCCATAGCAGAATTTGAATCCCTTAAATTAATTGTTAAACCCTCCATGTTGGAGGATGCTAAAAAATTCGTTTCGGAGAAAGTGCAGCTCATTGAAATGGAAATAGATGATTCATGGACACGAGATTCTGGACCCAACTTCCTCATCAATGATTCAGATTCACTGGCAGGCTCAACTTGGGGATTCAATGCTTGGGGCAAAAAATTTGATCCCTATGATCAAGATGCCCTCATGGGAAGCAGAATTCTTGATTTNATGAATGCGGAAGAATTCAAATCAGACATGATNGCCGAAGGCGGCGGAATCACCGTTGACGGTGAAGGAACCGTGATCACCACAGANTCATGCTTTNTGAATAAAAACAGAAACCCCAATATGAGCAAGAAAGCGGTTGAAGATGAGTTATGCAGGACTCTGGGTGNNGAAAAAGTTATNTGGATACCAGGCGATGTCAATGAAACGGGCACCGACGGCCATATCGATGGAATTGCAGCNTTTATAGAACCNGGAAGAGTTCTGGTGGAGATCAATTCGGATAAAAATGACCCTCATTATCAGGTTTGTATGGACAACCTAAATGCTCTTAAAAATGTCAAAGATGCCAGAGGGCGAGTGTTGGAGATAGAGACCATTCACGAAGGGGATTATTCAGTGCTTGTCTACGATGAATGCAGATCATATATCAACTCATATCTTGTAAACGATGCGGTCATTGTCCCTGGATACAATCACGAGAGAGATGCATGGGCAGTGGAAACGTATGAAAATATCTATCCAGAGAGAACCGTTGTTCAGGTGCAAATTTCAGACATCGCAATTGGTGGTGGCGGTGTTCATTGCATCACTCAACAAGAGCCCAAAATATCCTAGCTTAAAGAATGCATAACCATGGATGACTCTTTAAGAATCTATACCACGGGTGCATTCGATCAAAATTACCTTGGAGATATATACTCAATCAATCAAGANAATGTTCCTGAAGTTGGATCAATTGAGTCAATGGAAAAAATGGAGGAGTTGCTATCCATCAGCAGTTATCATTCGCTCCTTCTTGAAAATGACGAGCTCATTGGATTCTCAATATGCTTTAGAGAATCTTGTCCTTATTGGTCCGAAAACTACAAGTATTTCCAAAATAAATTGGATGGCTTTTTATACATAGACCGAATTGCNATTCATCATGAACACAGAAGAAAAGGTCATGCGAAAAGAATGTATGAGGACATTTTTCATTTTGCATCTCGTGATAATTTAATAACAACTGCTGAAGTTAACACGAAGCCAATGAATCAAGGCTCATTGAGTTTTCATAAATATATGGGATTTGTAGCGGTTGGAAAAAGGTCATTCGATGATCATGACGTTGCTTATTTTGAGAAGAATATAAGCAAAAAATAAAAACGTATTTAATGATATGTTTCATGTAGAATTCTCACAAAATTCAAAACCCTTATAATCCGTTGAACGATACAGATAAAGATTTACATATAGCTAGGGAGACATCCAATCCCATTGCTAAGATCCTATGGATCATTCTAGGCTCNGCATTTGTAGCCATNGGTGCCATCGGTGCCATCGTACCCGGACTCCCGACCACTGTATTTTTGATACTGGCTGCAGCATGCTATATCAGATCGTCACAAAAACTCTATGACTGGCTNATAACAAATAAAACTTTTGGGCCATATCTAAAAGACTANNGAGAAGGAAAAGGCATGCCTAAAAAAGCAAAAATACTTGCGGTCAGNATGATTGTATTATTTGCAGGCTATGCGTCTTTGTTCGCGATTGAAGACACAATGATCAGAATAGTAGTTGGTGTTTCTGGGTTAATTGGAATTTTTTATGTCTTGTTCAAGGTTCCTCTTACAGAGGATTTTGATAAAGAATAGAATCCTCAACCTAATTCTTCACTCTGAAAATGCATTGTGATTTTATAGAGCATAGGTGTCATCAATAACCATGGAATCTGTCCATGCAATGTGATGGTTCGATCATCGAATTGAAATAAGACTGGATTGATCCAAGGACCAGTAGGTGCAAGCGGTGCCCATGAAAGATCCTTCCCGATTGAAAGCTGATCAAAATANAGAAACATTTCNACGAAGATNTTNTGNCNAATGCACCAANNTANNAGNATNAAAAAAGCACCNNNNTTCCANTGATTAAANACTGNNCNATCNGANCCCATNANTTTNCCTGTTAGNANTATGCCNCCAAGNCTNATCGTNCCAGCATCTGCAAGTGAGTTCATGAGCCAATTGATNTNTTTTGGTATGAATTGATTNAGAANNTCNGANCTTCTTAAATCNACTGGNTCTCCNNCATATANTCCATANGTNAACCANAATTCCCAACCNANNGCACAAATNAANAAACGTNGNGANNTATATNTTNANAATTGATCGATGNNAGCTGANCCTTNAGATANANNTTNAANAGNATGATGATTGGAANAATNGCNGTGGTGTAGACCACCACNACAACTCTNAGTTCCTCANAAGTCATNATNTAGACNNAAAGNTNNANTGCAANGNTTATTTGATAAAGACAGTGTGATCTTTGTCTTTTTCAGNAANCCTAATNATGAGCAAGCTCTGACAATCGTCTTCATTCATAACGGGTGTNTCNNCATCTCCNCCATGAACCCAGTCTGTCCTTTCAAACCAATACTCATTTTTTGTATATCTCTTCCATTCACCTGTAGATTTCGATTGAGAGACTCCATCGAGAACATAAACCAATGTTCCAGTGGCTGGATGAAAATGCTTNGGCGTATCGCCACCACANCTTTCTCTTCGCTCTACATGCATGTCCATTTTTCCGTCTAAATCAAAGATTTCTGATGAAATAAGTCCTTCAAAACTTGGCTCTGAGTGACCATGTCCNTCAGCNAATAGTCCCTGACTCATAAATAAAACCGTTATTACTGTTAAAAATCTCATAGAAGCTCCTAAAATTAATTTAATGACCTATCTTTTCACATAATCATTAAAATAGCATTACAGCTGATGATCTGATTTTAATTCTTTTTTGTAGCCTTATTACTGATATAGATAAAGGACAACAACCCAGCCGAGGCAATTAAAATAGTATTAACAAAACCAAGAGCCTGAACTCCTTTTAGCATTAAAATCAAAGCAATTCCCCANGCAAGNCAAGCGATAAGATCTGCAAAATAAAAACGCTTTAATTCCAATCTTGTTAACCCTAAAAAAAACGGCATGATGGGTCGTATTGCCGGCGTAAATCTTCCAATAACCACTGCTAATGGCCCAAATCTATCAGCTGCAGAGGTAGCCTTATNGATCAGTNCAGTCCTTTTTTGAAAAAAAGTTAAGGAAAGAACCTTATTGCCGGAATATTTACCCACTAAAAAACCTCCAAGATCCCCAAGGTGTGCTCCGCTCATTGCTATGGGTGCAATCAAATAAAGACCAAGAATTTGTTGATCGAATAAATACACACAAACTGAAAAGAGAACGATACTGGGAAATATGCTCCCAGTAATAACCATCGATTCAAGAAAGGCGAGTATGAATACTGCAAGCCAAGCATATNCTGGGTTATTCAATAAAAAATTCTGAATTGATTCTGGATTAAATATACTTTCAAAGAGGTTCATATCTAAATCCTATCAAGCCCTGTCAAGATTACAAAGATTGTTATTGATCACCGCTGTTCATGATCTATAGAGCTTGTGGAGTTTGTTTTGTCGGGGAGCCGCCAAAATAGTGATAGTAGTAATCATCATCAACCACCACCATTCCTTCTTAATAAATTCTTAATAAATCTTTTACCAATTTGTAATCAGATGACTAGATAATTTCATTCATTTCAAAACAGTAGGTGATTAGATGATTCATTACTTCAATTGGTGCTTGGGATTGATGATTGCAATTTGTCTTTGGCTGTCCATCCAAAGTATTCATTGATGATAATGACGGTTCTGCTTATCAGTGTTGTCTTTTACTCACTTCTTTACCTCTTCTATCACCACTTCATCAGAAAATAGTAGATTCAAATGGATCTCAAATACCACTCAAAATCTTTATTGCTGATTTGTGATGAAAATCTATCTAGTTCACATGACCTGCAATGATGAAATATACGACAAAACTCCTCATCNAAATATTGAGGCAATATTGTTGCTTGATTGAATTCATCCAAAGCATCTTGCCATTTGACCGGCAATGTAACCTCAGGGTCAATGACTTCAGATTCTTGAATCATTTCAGGCGGAGAGATCTTTTGTTTNAATCCAGCATGCATTCCAGCGAGAACAGCCGCCACAACCAGGTATGGATTGGCATCGGCTCCTGCTGAACGATGCTCAATTCTGACATTGTCATCGTCTGAAAGCGGAATCCTTAGCGATAAATTTCTGTGATTGGGTCCCCAGTTAGGAGTAATGGGTGCAAAAAATCCAGGAGCGAAACGTCTATAAGAATTGGCATTGGGACAAAATATTGCCATCCCCTCTTTCATGGTCTCTGCAAGACCTCCCACTGCATTTTGAAGATTCTCATTAAATCCAGTTGAGTCGCTTTCATCATGAGCAAAAACAGGATTATCGGAACNGTCTTTCAAGCTGACATGTATGTGCATTCCCGATCCGGCTGATTCCAAAAATGGTTTTGCCATAAAGGTNGCTCCCATTCCAAATTCTCTGGCCGTTTCTTTGACTGCTCTTCGAAGCAACATGGATTGATCGCAACCCAATAAAGCATCCGAGACATGGTGAAGATTGGTTTCGAACTGACCGGTTGAGAACTCAGATATTGCAGTGCCAACTGGAATATTCTGTTGATCGCATATTTCTTGGAGACGATTAAAAAATGGATCAAGCTCTCTTAGATCCTCAAGCGAATAAACTTGAGGTCCAGCTTGATGCAANATTGTTCCTGGCGTTGGGCTGTGTCTTGGCATCACCATCAAACCGTCGTGATCCGAATACAAATAGAATTCGAGCTCAACTGCAATGGTTGCGTGTAGATCGTCATCAGCCAATCTTTTGATGACTCTGCTTAAAACATTTCTTGCTTCATGCGGATAAGGGTTTCCATCTCTATCGACCAATGTGATGAGAACCTGCGCCATCTCTTTTTCTAACCACGGTACTGGAGTAAGTGATTCATCTATGGGATGACCGAATATATCTGGGTCACCGTCATCGCTTCCAAGTATCAGTCCATCTATGACATCNCCNCCNGAATCCAGTAAAGGAGTGGCGGCACAAAAATTAAGGCCTTTCTCAAAAAGTGATTCTGCTTCATGGATNTCNATTCGTTTGCCACGAATGATCCCATTGTTNTCNGGCATCATGACTTCAACGCCNGCAGTATTNGGGTGACTCTNAAGAAATTGTTTTAGTTCGGTCACGATCAGTCGCTCTTTCCAAAAACGAGTTTTCGTCTCCATTCAAGTGCTGCTTTTATGCCGTCTTTCTTAAGCACGTNATAAAAATCTGATTTTTCATCGTAATCCGTTGTTTCAAGCAATATATTAGCTTCCGATGCATCGGCGAGCGCTGTTCTCATGCCGCTGATTTCCAGTGTTTTNTTGATGGCTTTTTTGGTGATTGCCACAGACATCATGTCATTGGCTGCAATGGTTTCTGCAAATTCCATGCCCTTAGATTCAAGATCTTCTTTTTCAACCACTCGATTGATGAGNCCCATCTCATAGATTCTCTGTGCCGGTATGCGTTTNTCTGCACAAAACAAAATCTCTTTTGCCAACTTGGGTCCTGTTAACCATGGTAAATTCAGTACAACTATTCCACTGGCTATGGATACTTCTGGCTCACCAAACATCGCACANGTTGAAGCCACGGTCAGATCGCAACTCAGTGCCAACTCCATTGCGCCGCCCAAGCAGTATCCTTGAACACAAGCAATGGTTGGTTTGGGTGAATCCCAAAACCGCATGATGGTGTCAAAATCATTTTGCAATGCCGCACGTATGTCTTCGTCTTTGTCTGATGACCAAACTTCGTCATCCAGATCAAAGCCCGCTGAAAAAGATTTCCCATTGGCTTTAACCACAATCGCACGAATGGAATGATCCTCTTCTGCTTTATCCATTGCAGCATTCATCTCAGCCATCATGGTTGTATCGATTGCATTGAGTTTATCTGGCCTATTTAAAGTCAGCAGTGCAACAGGTCCATTGACCTCGTATGTGAGCGAATTACTCAAAAGTATTTACCCGAGGTTATACCAAATGGATTTGCTTTGCGTGTAACCCAATACAGAGTCAAAACATGAATCCTTGGCATTGCCGGATTGCTTGTANCCACCGAACTCAAAAGTCATGTCGCCCACGTCGTAGCAATTGACATAAACCATGCCCGATTCAATGTCCTTCGCCATGTTATGTGCTCGACTGACATTGCTCGTCCAAACCGATGCACAAAGTCCATAGATCGTATCATTGGCCATTGCCACCGCTTCTTCTTGAGAATCGAATGGAATAATAGAAGCCACAGGTCCAAATATTTCTTCGCGACCAATGGTCATATCATTGTTCACATCGGCAAACATGGTTGGTTCAACAAAACATCCCGACTCGAGTCCGGTTGGAATGTTGCCGCCAAATTTGAGTTTTGCACCTTCATTCTTGCCCGATTCAATAAAACCCAATACTCTTTTTTGAGCATTCGCAGACATCAATGGGCCCATATTTGTTTCTGGATCCAATGGATCACCAGGTGTATATGCGCCTTGTCCTTCGGCAATGAATTGATCAACGAAATCTGCATAAATTGCCCTTTCAACATAGATTCTAGAGCCCGCGTTACAGACTTCACCCATGTTTGCATAAATCGAATCATAGGCAGTCGAAACAGCAAGTTCCATATCGGGTAAATCAGCAAAATAAATCATGGGCGATTTACCGCCGGTCTCAAGACTGACCTTTTTCATATTGGACTGACCGGAATATTGCAATAGAAGTTTTCCAACTTCAGTTGATCCAGTGAATCCAATCTTGGAAACGTCTTGATGTAGAGCCAACGATTGTCCGGCCTCTTCTCCGTGTCCAGTGACCACATTGAATACTCCAGGAGGACCGCCTGCCTCAACAAAAAGCTCTGCCATTTTTATGCATGAATGAGGCGAATGCTCGTCTGGTTTAAGTACGATTGAATTTCCTGCAGCCAAAGCCGGAGCAATTTTCCAAACTCCCATTAGGAGTGGATAATTCCATGGAGATATCAGTCCAACCACACCGTATGGCTCTCTAACAGAAAGGTTTAGAGCTTTCTCATGCGTGTTGGCAACTTTTCCATACATCTTATCGATGCACTCAGCCATGAATCGTATGTTTACTGCCGAAGCAGGAACGTCAACATTTAAACAATCACTGATTGGCTTACCCATATTCATGGAATCCATGAGTGCGAGTTCTGCTGTATTCTGTTGAAGAAGATCAGCAAACTTCATCATGATGCCCATTCTCTTCCTGGGCGCCATCTTCCTCCAAGTTCTTGCTTTAAAGCTTTCCTTTGCTGCAGCAACAGCCTTATCTATATCTTTTTCATTTCCTGCTGCACATGTGCCACAAACCTCATTGGTTGCAGGATTGATGACTTCTATCTTTCCGCCATCTGTTGCATCAACATACTCACCATTAATGAAACATCTTCCTTCGAATATACTCTCGGCATCGCTCGCCATATTGGCCCAATCGTCTTTAGACAATGCTTTTGCGCTTCTCGCATCCATTCCTTTCTCCTAGTTTTTATTTATTTTGCTGATGCAAAGATATCAATGCATCAACGGCTATACAATTATCGTTTCCTAATATTACGGGATTTAAATCAATTTCACATACTTGATTACTCAACTCTACTGCGATCACTGAAAATCTCGATGCAAATTCTGCAAATGCGTCAAGATCGGCTGGCTTTGATCCGCGATAACCCTCAAGCAGTGTTTTCATTTTCAGCTTACTTAGAGCATTTTTTGCCATCTCTTTGGAAAAGGGTGGCATGAGGGTAATGGCATCATTCATTGCTTCAGCATAGTATCCTCCAAAACCAATTGTCACCATGGGGCCAAGTTGCTGATCTGTGGTCATTCCAACTATCATTTCAACTCCCTCTGATTGGACCATCTTTGCGAGTAAAGCATTGCCTGGCAGTTTTTCTTGAAGTTCTTTATATGAAGATCTGAGTTTTTCTTCTGTATCGATATTAAGATAAACTCCACTCAACTCAGATTTATGATAAACATCTTCAACTGCAGTCTTTAGTACAAGAGGGAAACCCATTTCCTTCGCTGTTGAGACCAATTCTTCCTCATTGGCGACGATATTGCTTTGATTGGCATTGAGACTTAGATCAAAAAACATATTGAGCGCATCGGCTTCGCTTACAAAATCACTCTTTTCCAATTGGCCTTGGTATTTCTTCATCTTATCGGCATTGAGATCAACATTGATCTCATCTTTTCTGTTTAAAAAATCTCTGTATTGATGAAGGCATCGAACACCGGCAAGAAATGAGTGC